>CALGDB010000148.1 GCA_937884175.1 uncultured Flavobacteriales bacterium | reverse complement strand
CAACGGTAACCCTTCGCCGCGCGAGGATTACATCTTTAGCCAAGAGGCGGGAAGCCTTGTTGTCAGTGCAGGTGCGACGATTGTTGCAGACGGAACTTCCAATTGCCCCATCGTTTTCACTTATGAGGGCGATGCCATGGATGGAAGTTCAGGTTACGATGTGCGTGGAATGTGGGGCGGGTTGATCGTATGCGGTGACGGGTCATTGAACACGTTTGACGGCAACGATGAAGCCGAAGGAGTGGTGGACCCGACGGGCCAAAATCGCCATGTTTACGGAGGAGAGGGAACGCTGTATCCGTCTTCGGGTGTGTTGCGCTTCCTCAGCCTGCGGCATGCGTCCACGTCTATGGGCATAAGTCAATTTGAAAACGGATTGGAGACCAACGCGTTGACGTTGTGTGGTGTGGGCCCTGAAACCACAGTGGAATACATTGAAGCGGTGGCCAGCGGTGATGACGGTGTGCAAATCTTCGGTGGGCTGGTCAATGTGCGGTACATCGGGCTGGCATTCAACAAGGAAGATGGATTGGAATACGACCAGGGTTGGCAAGGCAACGGACAATTTATTTTTTCCATCACCGATGAACTCAATGGCGCTGGTGAGCACGGAGGCGATTACGAAGGGGACGATTATGAAGAATTCGACGTCGACATGACCTTCATGCCGTATTCGAACCCGATGCTACACAACCAGACCTACATCGGCAAGGGTACAGCCACAGCCATTCGCATGCACAATGGAGCCGGCGTACGCATGTACAATAGCCTCTTTGCTCATTACGGCTTGGGCATTGACTTTGAGGATGAAGACCCGTGTGATGCGTGGGAGTTGTTTCTCTTTGGTGAGACGCAAATCCACAACAACCGGTTTTGGGCCATCGGAGATTCATCAGGCATCGCTGAAATGATTTTGTACAACGAAGGGTATGTCTTCAATGGCCAGGAGGAAATTGAGGCTCACTTCATCGAAAACAACAACTATGCGGCCGATCCGCAGTTCGATGCGGAATTTGCCTCCGAAGCCGGGCACATCATCGATGCCATCAATTTATCGCCGGCTTTAGGCGCTGATTTTACTGTTGCTGAAACATACCTGCCCTCGGACCCATGGTTTATCCCGGTGGATTATATTGGAGCATTCAATCCGGATGGCTCGAATTGGTTGACATGCTGGACTTACATGGAACAGCTTGGCCTTTTTGGAGAATGGGTCAATCCCGAAGTGGGAGTTGCGGGGTGCACCTACGATTTCGCGTGCAATTACAATCCCGAGGCGACTGTGGACGATGGTTCTTGTGAAGTAACAACGTGTGCAGGTTGCACGTGGCCCGAAGCTGAGAATTACGAGCCGAACGCACTGTGGGACGACGGTTCCTGTCAAATTCCGGCATCGGTTTCATGCCCCGAAGACATCAACCAAGACGGTCAGGTGAATACAGGCGACCTCCTGATGTTCTTAGGTGCTTTCGGTACAATTTGTCTCTAATCAACGGGATGCACGAGGCCGGTACCGTATGCCGATGAACGGGTAATCGGCCCTGATACGAAAAGAACGCAATCCCATTTCGATGGCCCATGAAGGGCGAACAGCATAGGCCAAAATGGCTTGGAAAGGCAGGCGGCCGAGGGCTTCGTCCGGTCGGGTCCATACCCACCCTTGGAGCAGCATCAACTGCGCATGCCCGAAATGGAGGTTGACGCCGGCGAGGCTTGAAAGTTGAAGCTTTTGCGTCATGGATAGCGGCGTTTCGCTGAATTGCCGCAGGCTTTGGTTGTGGGCGAGGTCGACGGCCAGCACCCACGAGT
>CALGDB010000147.1 GCA_937884175.1 uncultured Flavobacteriales bacterium | reverse complement strand
CTCCGTGAAGCAACTGCTGGAATTCGGTGTTCAGCCGGACATCTTGGTGTGCAGAACGGAACACGAACTCACCGACGCGGTGCGCACCAAAGTGGCGCGCTTCTGTAACGTCGCCCCTAGCGCGGTCATCCAAAGCATCGATGCGGAAACCATCTATGATGTGCCGTTGCTGTTGATGGATGAACGCTTGGACCAAGTCGTGCTCGAAAAATTGGGGATGGCCATCGCCGATCAGGCGCCGGACCTTCAGACTTGGAAGAAATTCCTCACGCAATACAAGCACCCAAAATCTTCTGTGAAAATTGGCTTGGTCGGCAAATATGTGGAGCTGAAAGACAGTTACAAATCCATCGCGGAAGCGCTCATCCATGCGGGCGCCCACCAAGAAGTCGATGTGCAAGTGGATTGGATTCACAGCGAATCTATTACATCGAACAGCGCAGCCGAAAAGTTGGCCGGCCTCGATGGCATCATCGTTGCTCCTGGCTTTGGCTCGCGGGGCATCGATGGCAAAATCGAAACCATCCAGCACGCACGCACGAGAGGCGTTCCCTTCTTTGGGATCTGTCTGGGCATGCAATGCGCGGTCATCGAATTTGCACGCAATGTCATCGGATTGACCGACGCTCATTCCACCGAGATACAGGAGTACACCCCCGACCCCGTCATCGATTTAATGGCGGAGCAAAAGAGCATCCAAAACATGGGCGGAACCATGCGATTAGGAGCCTATCCTTGCGGATTGACCCCTGGAAGCCACGCCTTCAACGCATACGGTACAGCGAGCATCGAAGAACGCCACCGGCACAGGTACGAATTCAACAACGCTTACCTCGAGCGATTTGAATCGCTGGGCATGGTCGCCACCGGCAAGAATCCCGATTCAGGACTGGTGGAAATCGTGGAAATCCCCGACCTCCCCTACTTCGTTGCCACCCAATTCCACCCGGAATACGCGAGTACGGTTGAGACCCCGCATCCACTGTTCACGGCGTTTGTCAAAGCCTCCAAAATTGGCCATGGCGATGCGGCGGCGCCCACCATTGGCCGAACGGCTGCCAATTCCTAAGCCCGTCCACCCACCGGCGCCGGCGAATTCCTCAACGCGAACACGCAGGACAGCAGCATAATCGGCACGACGCCTTGCTGCAATTCGAGTAGACTTTCGATGGTGCCATTGAGAACCAGCGCCGCGGTCCACATCAACAGCGAGGTGTTTTGTGACCGGAAGGCCAAGGCTGCGGTTCCACCCCTCCAACACATCCTGACTCAGGATGGGCATGCAGCACCTGGTGATTTCGTAACAACCAATCACGGCTGACCTCGGCATGCGCCCCCAAGATGATGAGTACATCGCCTTTTGCCGCTTCAATGCCTTCATTGAGCGCATGCGGAGTCGTGCGTCTGGGATTTTCAATCCAATGCATGACCAGATGGCGTTTGCTCCAACTTCGCGTCGGTACCGTCTGTGCTCCCTCCATCGGCCACAATAACCTCCCAATCCACCCCCGATGGTTCTTGTATCAACAGGCTTTCCAGGGTGGCGTCAATGAACTCCACCTCATTCAAACACGGGATTACAACGGAAATCATGGCGCGGATTCTGCGATGCGCTTCAACTGATGCAAGTGATGGCGGACGTGGGCCACTCCGAATGCCAAGGTATCCGTCAATCCCAGCCTCCCCGCGATGGGATGCTTGAAGACTTGAACCTTCCACCATACTTGCGAAGCGTAGACTGCGCCCAGCTGATTGTACCCTTCAGCAATTGCCTTTAACCAGTCCGCAACCGCCTGTTCCACATCCAAATGGCTTCCGGGTGCAGGCGACAACAGGCCACCAGGTGTGGGGTCTTTCCAACGCGCATCTGATTCCAAGTCGCGTACCAGTTCGATACCACGGGCATCGGAATGCACGTCACACGCCGGCAAATCGTCAGGATCTGCCTGTCCTTTTTTTGCTAAGTAGGACCACGTGCCATGCTCCGAGCGCATCAAATGCTCCAAGACCTGCAGGCCGCCCCATTGGGACTCGGTCCCTTGCAAAGAATTCGCAGGGAGGGCACGCAAGAGGTCGGCAAACGCATGAACCGCCGTCTTGTGGCGACATTGCCAAGCGGCCCACCCGTCCCACGGACGGAACATCTGAATGTGCGGAATGTCGTCCTCAAGGTAGCCTTCGCCCACGGTGGAAAATCCCAACCGCTCGTAGAAGCCAATTAGGTACTGCTGCGCAGAAATCCGAATGCCACAGCCCGGCCATGTTCGATAGCAAGTACGAATGGCGCGTGTCATCAATTCCTCACCCAATCCCGAGCCCCGCGATGCCAAATCGATGGCCACACGGCCGATGCTCGGCTCGCAGTAGGACACGCCAGGGGGTACCAACCGGACTACGGCACGGGCCGCTGTTCCGGGAGCAGCCTCCTCTTCGCAGGCGAACAAATGAATTGACAAGGCATCCTTGTCATCGAGGTCCAGGTATACGCAGTTTTGCTCAACCACGAAGACTTCAGAGCGCAATCGCATCAGTGAGAATACCTCGCCGCCGGTCAATTCTTGGAATGATTTTTCTGACCAAAGCACGGCGCAATTTACAATGCGAATGGCCGTGAAAAGCGCGGGGCTCGGCGTACTTTCGCACCATGGCCGCAATCAATGTTTTTTCCGCAGAAGACCTTTCCAAGCGCTACGGCGAGCGGCTGCTCTTTGAAGGGTTGACATTCGGCCTATCCCGTGGCCAAAAATGCGCCATCGTCGCCAAAAACGGCACCGGAAAAACCACCTTGCTCAACGGCATCTGCGGCCTTGAACCGATGGATGACGGGCGCATCAGCATGGATACTGGAACCCAATGGAGTTACCTGCCCCAAGATCCGGACTACGATAGCCAGCAGACGATTTTGGACCACCTGTACGCCAGCGATATGGCGGCAGTGACGGCCATGCGTATCTATGCTGCAGCCGCTGCCGGGGATGATGATGAAGCCTTGCAAGAGGCCTATGACGGCATGGACCTGCACAGTGCGTGGGACTTCGAAGCGCGCGCTAAAGAGGTGCTGGGACGGCTAAACCTCCACAACCTCGGCCGCACCATGGCAACGCTAAGCGGCGGCGAGCGGCGGCGGATTGCCTTGGCACGCGTCCTGATTGAAGAGCCCGACATCTTGTTCCTAGACGAGCCGACCAACCACTTGGACCTGGACATGATCCAGTGGCTCGAGCGCTACCTCGCCCAGTCGAAGATGACCATTTTGATGATCACGCACGATCGCTATTTTTTGGAAAACGTGTGCGATACCATCCTCGAATTGGACGATCAGACCCTTTACAAGTACAAGGGTAACTACAGCTATTACTTGGAGAAAAGAGAAGAGCGCAAGGAAAACGCATTGGCCAATCGCGCCAAGGCACGGGGCATTTTTAAGCGCGAACTCGAATGGATGCGGTCCACCCCGTCGGCGCGAACTGGCAAATCCAAATCGCGCATCGAACGGTTTTACGAAATCAAGAAAGCGGCCAAGAAACGGTTGGAGGAAGACGACATGGCCTTGCGATTAAACCCCCACCGCCTCGGGGGGAAAATCATCGAATTGCACAAAGTAGCCCACGGTTTTGAGGGCGACCTGCTGTTCGAAAACCTGACCCACCACTTCAAGCGCGGCGAGCGCATAGGCATTGTCGGCCGCAACGGGTCAGGCAAGTCCACCCTGCTTGACCTCATCACGAAAGGCGATGCGCCCATTCGAGGAAAAGTTGTTGTGGGGGAAA
The DNA here is from genome assembly GCA_937884175.1 of uncultured Flavobacteriales bacterium. GTDB lineage: Bacteria > Bacteroidota > Bacteroidia > Flavobacteriales_D > Sanyastnellaceae > UA16. The sequence goes on along the minus strand of CALGDB010000147.1, from coordinate 25,256 downwards.
CCGTCGTTTTTGGCCACTATCACCAATCCGGTGCCAACTTCCCGGCAGGCCAGCGCATCATTGAAGCGATGTACGAAATCGCCGAATTCATGCCCTTAGAAAAGGGCCAAAAAATCACGGCCGCACAACTGTTGGAACGGTTCCTCTTTCCCCGCTCCACCCACCACCAATTGATTTCAACGCTGAGCGGAGGCGAGCGAAAGCGCCTGCATCTCCTGCAGGTGTTGATGGCCAACCCCAATTTCCTCATCCTCGACGAGCCGACGAACGACCTCGACATTTACACCCTGCAAATCCTAGAGGAGTTCCTCCTTGATTTTCCCGGGTGCTTGATCGTCGTCAGCCACGACCGGTACTTCATGGACCGATTGGTGGAACACATTTGGGTGCTTGGCACCGGAAGCGAAGTCCGATTTTTCCCGGGGAATTACAGCCAGTACAGATTGGCCGCGGCCGACGAGAAACGGGAAGTACAAGCGGCGCGGGAATCGAACAAAGCCACCGACGAATCAAGCGCTGCTCCGGCTCCGCCCAAAAACGACTATTCGAAGCGCCTGTCGTTCAAGGAAAAATTCGAGTTCGAACAACTCGAAGGCAAAATGTCAGAACTCGAGCAGCAAAAAGCGTCTTTAACCGAACAGCTTTACGCCAATCCCGACCCGGCAGAACTGCAAGTCATTGGCGAAAAGTTGCACGAAGTTACGACGGCTCTAGAAGAGGCGGAAAACCGTTGGCTTGAACTATCCGAGCGCGCAGAGTAAGCGCTCTATTGTTGGTCAAAATCCACTTCGAACGGCCCGGCGCCCTTGAGCTTGGTTTGGCAGGTCAAGACGAAGCCGGCCTCGACCTCATCCGGCTCGAGCGCATAATTGACATCCATCTCGGTTTGCCCACTTACCATTTTGGCGCGGCACGTACAGCAGACGCCGCCCATGCAACTGTATGGCGCGTCCATGCCCGCGTCAAGCGCTGCGTCCAATATACTTTTGTCCTCAGCCACTTCGACCACGGTCGTCATACCATCTATGACAATGGAGAGTCGCTTCGTGGAGGAATCGCCTTCTGCCGCCGTTTGCGTATGCTCCTTCTTCCCGCCCGTTGACGACGTGAAAAGCTCAAACTTCACCCGATCGGACGCCATACCCGCGCCTTCGAGCGCGGCTTTGCACGACCAAATCATCTCCTCGGGTCCGCACAAAAACGCCGCATCCAAGGACTGGACATCCACCCAATCGCTCGCCAAAATGGCCGCACACCGCTCTTCATTCAATCGGCCGTTAAACAACTCGATGTCCTGCGGCTCACGGGTTAAAATGTGGAACAACCGGAACCGCTCGAGGTACTCATCTTTCAATTCTTGCAACGCCTCACGGAAAATGATGCTCGGCGTGTCGCGGTTCACGTAGAACAGCGTGAAGACGCTGCTCGGTTCGTTGCGCAAGACCTCTTTGATTTGGCTGAGGACCGGAGTAATGCCGGACCCTGCTGCAAACGCGATGAAGTTGCGCGATGCCGTGGGCTCTGCTTCGAGGATGAAACGACCCGTTGGAGCCATGCAGCGGATTGTATCGCCGCTCGCCAATGCGCCATTCGCCCAAGTGCTGAAGACGCCATTTTCAACTTGTTTGATGGCCACCCGCCATTCCCCGTCACTGGGAGCGCTGCACAAGGAATAGCTGCGTCGCACGGCTTTCCCATCGATGTCTGCCTCCAAGGTTAGGTATTGACCCGCAGCATATCCAAAATCGGATTTAAGGTTCTCTGGAATGTCAAATGCAACCGAAACACAGCCAGCGGTTTCCCGACGTAAATCGGCAATTTTCAACTCATACAGTCCATTCATGCCCGCAAAACTACATGACAATTCAGGAAGAAAACCAATGGAGTCCATGGATGTTATCTTTGTAACAAATCCCGATGTATGACACAAGAAATGGACTTGAATCAGCGGTTTGAAGCCTACATCGCTTCGGACCAAAAAATTGAAGCCAAGGACTGGATGCCCGATGCGTACCGCAAGACCCTCATCCGCCAGATCAGTCAGCACGCACACAGCGAAATCATCGGCATGCAACCAGAAGGTAATTGGATCACCCGTGCTCCAAGCCTCAAGCGAAAATCCATTCTTTTAGCAAAAGTCCAAGACGAGGCCGGACACGGCCTGTATTTGTATTCGGCAGCTGAAACATTGGGCATCAGCCGAGACGAAATGTTCGACGCCCTGCACACCGGTAAGGCGAAATACAGCTCCATCTTCAATTACCCCACCCTAACATGGGCGGACATGGGCGCTATCGGCTGGTTGGTCGACGGGGCGGCCATCATGAACCAAGTGCCGTTGTGCAAGTGCAGCTATGGGCCGTACGCCCGCGCCATGGTTCGGGTGTGCAAGGAAGAGAGCTTTCACCAGCGCCAGGGATTCCAAATCATGCTCAACCTGAGCAACGGCACGCCAGAGCAGAAGGAAATGGCGCAAGACGCCTTGAACCGCTGGTGGTGGCCTTCGTTGATGATGTTCGGTCCGAATGACGCTTCGTCCAAGCATAGCGAGCAAAGCATGCGCTGGAAAATCAAGCGTTTCTCCAATGACGAACTGCGCCAGCGGTTTGTTGACATGACTGTGCCGCAGGCCGAGCTTCTTGGATTAACGGTGCCGGATCTAGATTTAAAGTGGAATGAAGCGACCGGCCACTACGACTTCGGTCCCATTGACTGGAGTGAATTTGAACAAGTCGTCGCCGGCAATGGTCCGTGCAACCGAGAGCGCATTGAGGCCCGCGTAGCAGCCCACGAAAATGGCGCATGGGTACGCGACGCTGCTGCGGCTTACGCTGAGAAATCGGCTAAACGCGCATCCAGCCAAACCTCAGCGGCATGAGTACACCCAAAACCGAATGGCCCCTCTGGGAAGTATTCGTGCGAAGCCGTCAAGGCTTGAGCCACAAGCACGTAGGCAGCCTGCACGCCGCAGACGCCACCATGGCCATTTCCAATGCACGTGACGTGTACACTCGTCGCCAAGAGGGAACGAGCATTTGGGTCGTCAAGGCGGAAGACATCACTGCTTCAACGCCTTCTGACAAAGACGTGCTCTTCGACCCCGCCAACGACAAAGTGTACCGGCATCCGACTTTTTACGACCTTCCGGATGAGGTGAAAAATATGTAATGGCGGACCAGCAACACGAATGGATCCTTCGCCTCGGCGATGACGCTCTGGTGCTCGCGCAGCGGCTCTCTGAATGGTGCAGCCACGGCCCTGCACTCGAAGAGGACATCGCCCTTTCAAACATTGCACTGGACCTGTTAGGGCAAGCCCGAGCGTTGTTGACGCTCGCTGGCCAACGCGAAAGCCAAGGCCGGGATGAAGACGCCCTGGCATACTTCCGAACGGACCGGGAATTCTGCAACGCCTTGCTCGTCGAGTTGCCCAACGGACACTTTGGCGACACCATCGTTCGGCAAATGCTGTTCGATCAATTTGCGGTGCTGCGTTATGAGGCGCTGGCAAGCCAAGCGGTCGACCTCGAACTGGCCGCCATTGCGGCGAAAGCCTTGAAGGAGGTGCGCTACCACGCAGCGCACTCTGCCCAATGGGTGGTGCGGCTCGGAGACGGCACCGAGGAAAGCCACCGACGCGTTCAAAAGAGCTTGAATGTGCTGTGGCAATACACCGCAGAATTATTTGAGGACGATGCGGTTTCGAAGGCGTGCGATGAAGCTGGGGTGCAGCCGCTGAATGGGAGTTTCACCGCGCGTTGGACCGAGCAAGTTCGTGCCATCTTGGACGAAGCTACGCTCACATGTCCTGAATCAACAGCATTGCTCACCGGTGGACGCAGCGGCCGACACACCGAGCACTTGAGTTATATGCTAGCGGAAATGCAAGTGCTTCAGCGCACCTACCCCGGAGCCGAATGGTGAGTGACCGCGTCGCACAAGTGGAGCGGATCCTAGATGGTGTGATGGACCCGGAATTACCGTTTTTGACCATTACGGAATTGGGCATGATCCAAGGCTGTGACTTGGATAAAGACGGGACCGTTGTGATCAAATTGACACCCACCTACTCAGGCTGTCCAGCGACCGATGCCATTCAGGATGATATCAAATCTGCACTGCAACCCGTCGAGCCGCGGTTTCGCATTGAGATCGTCCACGCGCCGGCCTGGACCACCGACTGGATTTCACCTGAAGCACGGGAGAAGATGCGCTTGAATGGGATTGCACCGCCCGAGGGAACAAGCGCAGACAAAGCCTTCCTGCTGGGTAAATCCCACACGGTACCTTGTCCCCGGTGTGACAGCGAGGATACGCGGTTGGTCAGTCCATTTGGCTCAACTGCCTGCAAGGCGCATTACCAGTGCAATGAGTGCGCTGAGCCCTTTGACCATTTCAAGTGCTTTTGAGCGCAACCCCCGGCGAATTTCTTCCGTAGAGGAAGCATGACTTCTATGAATCTGCCTGTTGGAGCGCACGCGCTGGAACTTGACGAAACATCACTCAAGGCCCGTCTGCGCCGTCTGTTCATCAACGGAATGCACGGCGGCGTAGATCCGGATTTTCGCAAGGCCAGCCGGGATTTATACTTCAAGGAACTGCGGTTGCAGCTGCATGCCTTGGAGCGGTTCAATGAGGAGGTAAGCACGCAACCGGTGCGGGCCCGCTTACACTTGATGCGTTCATTACGATCGTCCCGCTTGGTCCGCTACAGCCGCACGCACTGGGTCGAACTCAACACCTGCCAAGATGGTTTGTTGGAGCATCTCTACCACCGCATCAACACGATTCGATCGGTCCGCCGTTCCATTGTTTGTGCCGATTCTGCAGCAACTATCCACGAACGAACTGTGGACCTTGAACGTGTACCTACATTCCGCTTGATGCAACAATTGGGACGGGAAGGCCTTAAGCGCTCGAATTGAGCTCAGTCCGTCTCCACCTGCGAAAGGACGAGGTCCTTGTACATGCCCTCCACTCCCATCAATGCATCGTGGGAACCGGATTGAATTAAGCGCCCTTCATCCAACACTATGATGCGGTCAGCGTGCCGGATCGTGGACAACCGATGCGCCACAATCAACGACGTGCGGCCCCGTGTAATGGCCTCCGTTGCGCGTTGAATTAGCTGCTCACTTTCGGAATCAATGCTCGAGGTGGCTTCATCCAGCACTAACACCGTTGGCTGCACCAAGTAAGCACGCATAAATGCAATCAACTGCCGCTGGCCCACCGATAGCATCGCTCCGCGCTCGCGTACGTTTTGTTCCCACCCTTCAGGCAATTTGGCGGTGAACCCATCGGCCCCAACCGCTTCGGCCGCAGCATTCAATTGGTCGTCTTCGAACCCACGGGCGTACAGCGTAACATTGTTGCGCAGCGTGTCAGAAAATAAGAAAACATCTTGAAGTACGATGCCGATGTGCTGACGCAAGGCTTGCAAGGGATATGCCTCGATGGGCTTCCCATCGATAAGGATGCGCCCCTTCTGGTGGACGTAGAATCGATTGAGCAAATTGATAATGGTGGATTTTCCCGCACCTGTGGGGCCAACAAAGGCCACCGACTCCCCTGATTCGACCCGAAACGATACGTCCTCCAGCACCCATTCTTCATCCGTGTACGCAAACCAAACGTTTTCAAACTCAATGGCCCCCCGCAGCTGAATGGGTTGCTCGGGTGCACGAGCCATTCCAGCATCTTCGATGCGCTCCTCGCGGGCCAAAAGCTTAAACACTCGGTCTGAGTTTACAATGCCCATTTGCAATACGTTGAACCGGTCAGCGAGCTGCCGAATCGGTCGGTATAACATGAAGACGTATAAAATGAATTGCAGCAGGATGCCCAATGTCATCCGTTCCACCAGCACATCCTGCATCCCCCACCACAACAACACGCCGACACTCGCGGCCGACAACATCTCCACCAACGGAAAGAACACGCTGAACGCCCACACAGACCGTATGTTGGCATCGCGGTGAGAGGCATTGATCGCAGCGAACGCCTTCGCCTCCTGTTTCTCACGTCCAAAGGCTTGGACAATGTGCATACCGGTTACGTGCTCTTGAACAAATTCGTTCATACGGCTAACCTGGTTGCGCACGTCGACAAAGGCTTTTTTGATGACGCGCTGAAAAATGCGCGTCGCCAACAGCAACACCGGAATGGGCGTCAATACGAGGAACGTCAACCTCCAGTCTACCCAAAACATGGTGCCGATCACCACCAGCAATGCCAACAAATCGCCTATGGCATTGAGGATACCATTTGAAAATACATTCGCGATGCCGTCAATGTCGCTTACGTGGCGGGTCACCAAAGTACCTACCGGAGTCTTATCGAAGTACCGGAGTTGGAATTGCGCAACATGCTGAAACAGCTTGGAACGCAGGTCGAGGCTCACGGATTGGGCGACCCAATTGGCCAGGTAGGTAACGCGGTATTGCAACAGGGCCTCGAACAGCAGCATGCCGCACACCGCCAAGAAGACGTTGAGCAGCAAATCGGCGTCGCCCGTTGGCATGGCATCATCCACCGCGATGCGAATGAGCGCCGGCCGAACCCACACCAAGCCAGAGAGCAAAACCACCAACACACCGGTAGCGACAAAACGCCCCCGGTACGGCTCGACTTGGGCTAGTATTTTGCGGAGTGTTGCTCCGTCAAAAATGCGCCCGGTGACTTCGTTTGGCTGCCCCTTGCTCATAGATCAGGGCTTCATGAAGGATTTGGTTTGAATGGCCTCAAACCCCGGGTAGATGACTCGATTTAGGTACAGCCCTTCGCCCGGCGCTGAGGCACCTGCTGCACTGCGATCGCCAGATGCAATCACTGCAGCAACATCCTCCGGTTTCATCCGCCCTTGTCCTACTTCAAAGAGGGTGCCTACAATGGCGCGTACCATGTTGCGCAAGAACCGGTCAGCGCGGATTTCAAACGTATACTGCTCGCCGTCTTGCCGCAACTCAGCAAATCGTACGTCGCACAGCGTGGTCTTGTTGTCCGAACCGGCCTTGCAGAAGGCCGCAAAGTCACCCTGCTGCACCAAATACTGCGTCGCCGTTTGCATGGAAGCAAAGTCGGTTTGGCGCATGACGCGGGCAGAACGCCCCACGAGGAACGGATCCTTGTAGGTATGCATCCGATAAACGTAACCGCGTTCGGTGGCATCGAATCGCGCATGAGCATTGGCTGCCACCTCGGAAATGCGGTGGATGCTGATGGAGGGCGGCAGCATGCCATTGAGTTTCCAGGCCGCTTCGTTCCAGTCATTGAACCGCTTGGCTTTGGGCGAATCTTCGGGCCAGTCGGCGTGCGCCACGAAGTACGAAGCGTGCACGCCCGTATCCGTGCGTCCGCAGCCCATTACCGGCACGGGTTGGCCTACGAATAGCCCGAGCCTTTCTTCGAGTACTTCCTGCACAGAAAGGCAATGGGGCTGCCTTTGCCAACCGTGGAAAGGAGCCCCATTATATGATAACTCAATGAAAACGCGCATGGCGACTGGGCTTATGCCCAAGAAGCAATCTTCTCGCTCTTGTATTCGCCAGCAAACAATTTGTCTTTCACGGCAGAGAACGTCTCAATGGTGTACTGCACGTCGTCGAGCGTGTGCACCGCCGTTGGGATCAAACGCAGCATGATGGTGTCCTTCGGCACCACTGGATACACTACAATTGAACAGAAAATGCCATAGTTTTCACGCAAATCAAGCGTGAGGTTAGTCGCTTCGCCTAAACCGCCTTTGAGGAAGACCGGTGTTACGCAGGAGTTGGTTACCCCCAAGTCGAAACCGGCAGCACGCAAGCCAGATTGAAGTGCATTGGCCACCTTCCACAGGTTCTTTTTGTGCTGCGGCTGAGTGCGGAGCATTTCCAAACGCTTCTGCGCACCGATGACAATCGGCATGGGCAGCGATTTCGCAAACGTCTGCGAACGCATGTTATAACGGAGGTAATCAATCACGTCTTCATCACCCGCCACAAATGCGCCGATCGTTGCCATTGACTTGGCGAATGTTCCGAAGTACACATCGATCTCTCCATGAACACCTTGGGCATCACCCGCACCTCGGCCGTTTTCGCCAACCGTACCGAAGCCGTGCGCGTCGTCTACGAAAAGACGGAACCCGTATTCAGCTTTGTATTCGCAAATTTCCTTGAGCTTGCCTTGGTCACCGGCCATACCGAAGACCCCTTCGGTCACCACTAAGATCCCTCCTCCCGTCTGCTCGCACAGTGCTTTGGCTCGGTCCAATTGCTTGACAAATGACTCCATATCGTTGTGCTGGAAAACGAAGCGCTTTCCCTGGTGCAAACGAACGCCGTCTACCATGCACGCGTGGGACTCCGAGTCGTAAACGATGACGTCGTGGCGGCTAACCAACGCTTCGATGGCCGATTGACATCCTTGATAGCCATAGTTCAATAGGAACGCATCTTCTTTCTGCATGAAATCAGCCAATTGCGACTCGAGCAATTCGTGCTGAGCTGTTTGACCTGACATCATCCGCGCGCCCATCGGGTATCCCATGCCCCACTCGGCCGCTGCATCGGCATCGACTTTGCGGATGTTGGGGTGGTTGGCCAAGCCGAGGTAGTTGTTTACCGACCATACCAAGACTTCCTTGCCGCGAAAGGTCATACGGTTGGAAATCTCTCCCTCCAGCTTAGGGAATGTGAAGTATCCGTGCGTCTCTCGTGCATGCTGTCCTAAGGGGCCACGGTCGTTTCGAATGCGATCAAAAATATCCAAAGTACATGGGGTTTAAAGGCGCAAACTTACTATGTGATTCGCAGTTAATCAGCATTTTTGAGGCCACATTATCCGTTTTGTATTCACAGTGGTATGGGGATGAAGGGCAAGGGTTAAGTTTTCAAAATTGCGTCCACGCGGAGTTCGGAATTCCAAGGAGGAATTACCTTCGCAGACGCATGAATAACCCGACTCCGCATCAACCGTCCATTTTAGCCGCCTGCTGCGCAGTGCTTTTCGTAGGTGCGTTGCTGTTGGCTGGCACCGGCTGCAGCGAGTACAACAAGATCATGAAGAGCGCAGACCTCGATTACAAATACGAGCGTGCCCTAGGGTTTTTGGACTCAAACAAATGCTACGGAGCCTTGCCCCTATTAGAAGAGGTGGTCAGCTTGACCCGCGGGACGGAGCGATCAGTTGACGCGCAATACAATTTTGCCAAAGCCCATCGGTGCGTCGGAGACTACTATTTGGCTCGGTACTACTTCAAAATGTTCGCGAAGACCTTCCCAAACGACCCCCGCGCCGAAGAAGCCCAGTTCGAAAGTGCCCTGTGCAGCTACCTCCTGAGTCCGAAGCCCTCCCTGGACCAGCTCGAAACGGAACAGGCCATCGAAGAGTTTCAACTATTTATGGATCGTTACCCAGCTAGCACCTTCCGCGACTCCAGCCAGGTCATGGTGAATGAGTTGCGGCACAAATTGGAAGTCAAGTCCTTTGAGTCTGCATACACCTATTACCATACAGAAAACTACAAGAGCGCCGTCATCGCCTTCGAAAACGCTCTGAAAGAATATCCGGACACGCCGTACCGCGAACAAATGCAATGGCTCATTGTCGACAGCTACTTCCAGTACGCTGAATTGAGCACCGAACGAAGGAAATTGGAACGCTATAACGATACCATCGAAGCTTTCCTTACCTTTGTGGCCCGCTATCCGGAAAGTCAGTACATGGCCCAAGCGCAAAACATCCATGACAGAAGCGTGAAAGCCATTGACGACCTGGCGGCAAATCGACCTATCGAATGAGCACGAATTTCAAATCCATCAAGGCGGATAAAACCACCGAAACGCGCGACAACCACTCGTTGGAGCAACAGGGAACCGGCAATTTGTTCGAGACCATCGTTGTCCTGAGCAGCCGCAGCAACCAATTGGCTGTAGAGATGAAACAAGAGCTGAATGCCAAGCTCGAGGAGTTCATCACCCCCACGGATTCCTTGGAAGAAGTGTTCGAGAACCGAGAGCAAATCGAGATCTCTCGTTTTTATGAGCGTTTGCCGAAGCCACACAGCATTGCCATCGCTGAACTCGGCCAAGACCTCATCGGTATCAATGAACCTGAAGAAGGCGAAGAAGCCGGGGACGCGGCCGACGCCGAGGCATAAGCCGACAGGCGGAGTTATCATCCCGCCATGTTGCACAACAAACGCATTCTTCTGGGCATTACAGGTAGCATCGCTGCCTTCAAATCCGCGGTACTCGCCCGTGAGCTCCAACGCCGCGGGGCAGAAGTTCGCGTAGTCATGTCCAAAGCGGCGACGGAATTCATCACGCCCCTTACCCTCGCCACGCTGACCGATCACCGGGTGTACAGCGACTTTACGGAAAGCGTGGATCAGGGTACCTGGACCAACCACGTCGAACTTGGCCTCTGGGCCGATGTCTTCCTGATCGCACCAGCAACGGCCCAAACCCTGAGCAGCATGGTGCTAGGAGCAGGCGATAGTTTTCTGCTTGCTGTCCACTTGAGCAGCCGATGCCCAGTTGTTGTAGCGCCAGCCATGGACCTTGACATGTTCACCCACCCTGCCACACAGCAGAACCTCAAAACCCTCTCCGAGCGCGGTGTCGGCATCATCGAACCAGAATCGGGCCCACTCGCTTCTGGATTGGAGGGCAAGGGGCGCATGGCCGAACCTGAACATATCGCAGATTGGATGGAATCGTGGTTCGCAGCCTCTGCACCTTTGCGCGGCAAGAAAGTACTCATTACCGCTGGACCGACGCACGAACCCATTGACGCTGTGCGCTTCATTGGAAACCGCAGTTCGGGCAAAATGGGCTACGCATTGGCCGACGTGTTTATCCGGCTCGGCGCTGAAGTCACCCTTGTCTCGGGGCCTGTACAATTATCTGAACCCGACGGCGTTCACGATGTGGTGAAGGTCCAAACAGCCCAAGAAATGTACGAGGCCGCTGTGCAGCGGTTTCCATTTACAGACATCGCCGTTGCAGTTGCAGCGGTAGCCGATGCACGACCAGCCACGCCGTCGAAAAAGAAGCTTCATAAGAACCAACTGCCTGAAGCGATTCAACTGGAATCCACCCAGGACATCCTCGCCGCGTGGGGCCAAAGCAAAGCCGCTCATCAAACCGTCGTGGGTTTTGCCTTGGAAACGGACGAAGGAACCGCGAGTGCCCAGTCCAAATTGGAACGCAAGAAGGCCGACTTTATCGTCCTGAATTCGACCAGCGTTCCTGGAGCCGGTTTTGAGACCGACACCAACCAGGTCACAATCTTCGAAAAAGGCGGCAATTCCCATAAATTTGAGTTGAAGTCCAAGGCCGAAGTAGCTGAAGACATTGTGCGCACCCTTTTGAACTCCCTCGATTCATGAACACCTCTCTTCGATCCGGTTTGACTTGCATTTTGTTCGGTTTGGGCATGGCCTGGGGCACTTCAGCCGCGGCGCAGGAATTGAATTGCAGGGTGCAAGTCATCGCACCACAGATTGCCAACATCGAAGCCTCCATCTTCGAGTCCTTGGAAGAGAATATTCAGGAATTCATGAATGGACGCCGCTGGACGAACGATGACTTCCAGTTTGAAGAGCGCATCGAATGCACCATGCAGATCACGATTTCGGAAGCACCGAGCTCCACCTCTTTCCGCGGCAATATTCAGGTCCAGAGCTCCCGTCCTGTGTACAACAGCGACTACAACTCGGCCATGCTCCTCGTGAATGATGGCGACTTTGAAATTTCGTGGGACGGCAGCAGCAACATTCAATTCAGCATCGACCAATACCGCGACAACCTATCCTCCATCCTGGCATTCTACTCGTACATGATATTAGGTATGGACTACGACAGCATGGCATTGGACGGAGGCACCGCTCACTACCTCAAGGCGCAGACCATTGTCGCCAATGCACAAAACTCCGGACCTACAGGGTGGAAAGCGAGCCAAGGCAATCAAAACCGCTATTGGTTGGTTGAAAACATGCTTTCACAAACTTTCCGTCCCGTGCGCAACTGCCTGTACTACTATCACCGCATGGGACTCGACCAATTGTTTGACGATGTTGAAGCGGGACGCTTGGCGATGGCGGACGCCTTGATTGAAATGCGCCAAACCCACCGCATTCGACCCTCCTCCTACAACCTCCAGTTGTTCTTCCTAGCGAAGTCCGATGAAATTCTAAAAGTTTTCGGCCCTGCGCCTGAGGCAGAGAAAACACGTTTGCTTCCGGTGCTGAAACAAATGGATCCCGGCAACATTTCGAAATACGACAGGATCTTGGGCTGAGGCACCACGAAAACATGCTGAAATCCCTGAACATCCAGAATTACGCCTTGATCGATTCACTCGAATTGACTTGGCATCCCGGCATGTCCGCTATGACCGGCGAGACCGGTTCAGGCAAATCCATCGTTCTGGGTGCCTTGGGATTGCTCTTAGGGAGTCGAAGCGACACCTCCAGCATCCGCACAGGAACTGAACGGTGCACCGTTGAAGGAGTCTTCTCCTGTTCTCCCAGCGCCCGAACTTGGCTTGAACGCCACGACCTCGACACCTGGGACGAGCTGATTGTCCGTCGGGAATTTTCGGTCCAAGGACGCGGTCGGGTCTTCATCAACGACACGCCCGTCAAGCTTCAACTGCTTCAATCCCTGGGGCAACTCCTGGTGGACTTGCATGGCCAAGACAGCGCCAAACTCCTGCTCCAGCGCGACTTCCAGCTCGCTTGGATTGACGCGAAAGCCAAGCACCCCCAGTTGCTTAGCGCATATAAAAGCGCCTACGCCGCATTCAAAGCAGCACAGGACCGACTGGCACAACTCGAGTTAAAACGCTCCCAACCCCAGACGGATTTGGATTACATCCGGTACCAACTAGAAGAACTGCAATCACTCGGCTTGGACCAGCGCGATTGGCCTGCATTACTGGAAGAACGCGACGTACTCGAAAATAGTAAGGCGATTCGCGAATCGTTGGCGCAGGCATTCGCAGCGCTGAGCGAAAATGACGCCGATTCCGGCGCCTTGGACCGCCTGCACCAAGCCACCAAACACCTCGATGACATCAGCCACGTTGGAGCGAAATTTCAAACGTTATTGGAACGGCTGACGAGCGTGCGCATCGAACTCAAGGACCTCGTGCATGAAATGGAAAGCACGGCGGAAAGAACAGAATCGAATCCCCATCGACTGGAGCAGCTAAACGCCATCCACCATGAACTCCAGCGCGTCCTGCACAAGCACCACGCCTCGGATGCCGGTGAATTACAGCGGCTCGAACAAAGCCTTACGGAACAACTGACCGAAGCAGCGGGCATCGATGAAGCCTATTCCGCGGCGAAAGATGAACTCGAAATCGAACGCCAAAAGGCTTGGAATACGGGCGATGCCTTGATGCGAAGTCGGCAACAAATGGCAGAAGAACTGTCCCGTGCCATCGAAACTACGCTCAAGCGACTGAGCATGCCCGAAGCGTCGTTGGCTTTTGAATGGAAGCCTCTTACTGAACCGGACGAACACGGAATTGAAGAAGTTATCATCACCTTCTCCGCCAACCCCGGACATCCGGCGCTACCCCTGCATAAAGTGGCTTCTGGAGGCGAGAAGAGCCGTCTGATGCTGGCGTTCAAAGCAACCGGAACAGGAGCAGCCAGCCTCCCCACGATTGTGCTCGACGAAATTGACACCGGTGTGAGCGGGAAGGTTGCTGAGGAAATGGCGAGCCTCATGCACAGTATGGCGAGGGAGCAGCAAGTCATTGCCGTTACGCATTTACCTCAGGTCGCTGCCTTGGCAGATCACCACATGAAGGTGGCCAAAGCCACCGAACAGGGCTCCACACGCACCCTCGTCACGGCACTTGATGAAGCCCAACGTGTTGAGGAAATTGCCGGAATGTTGAGCGGGTCGGTGGTGACCGAAGCCGCCATGGCAAACGCAGCTACATTACGCGCCGGCCTCCTGCGTTAGCGGAAATGCTCTAAAAACGCCAATCAGCGCTTATGGACGGCAAGAAGGGCAATTGGTTGACACGGTCACCGGTAACGCGGTTGATGTAAAATACGTTTTCACGGCTGTACACATTCGTCGCCCCGGCTGAAAATTCAAGCGTCTGATCGCTGCCCAGTTGAAATTCCCGGCGCACACTCAAGTCGAGGCGATGGTACGCAGGCAGTCGGCCTTGATTCAAGGCAGCGAATTGAATACCGAGCTCTTGGCTGTTAGCAACCACATAGTCGGCGGATATACCATCAATGACATTAGGCGGCTGGTAAAACCCTTGTGTTTGCGTGAAAGGCAGCCCCGAACCGAGGTTCCACCGCGCACTGACCTCCCACGCGTCGTCGCGGCCGATGCCCTGCGATACAACTAAGTTCACGTTGTGCCGGCGGTCAAATACGGGGTCGTACCAACGGAACCCGTCCCAGCGGTCAACATTGCCGTAACCGTATACAAGCCACACGTAGCTGGAGCGTTCTTCGTACTTCAGGACGACATCCGCCCCGTATGCCACGCCAGTCTCTACGATGAAATCTTTGCGCAGTACCTCTGGCACATTACTGTTTTGCGCGTTGTCTTCGAAGAGCTTATTGCGGTTGGCATTGGTCAACTGGCTGAAATTCTTGAAGTACCCCTCTACATTGAGGTTCCAGCGTTCGGTCAAATCGAACTCGAATCCTGAAATCAGGTGCTCTGCTGTCTGCAACGAATGAACGACTTCTTGAACGTCCCCGTCTGGGGTCAAGAGGTTGCGCTGCAGGTTTTCGGGGCCGGAAAGGAAACCGTAAAACAGGTTGACCACGTCCCGATCGGAATTCGAACTGATGACGTTTTGCGAGTACAGGCCAGCAGCAAATTTCAATCGTAGGCGCTCATTGGCTTTGTACTTCAACCCCACCCGCGGTTCAGGACGGAAGCGCGCAATGGAACTATAGTACTGCATACGCAAGCTCGGGTTAATAATCCAATCACCGCGGTTCATGCGGTAGTCCACATACCCAGCGAATTCCGTCGTGTTCTCTACCTGTCCGACCTGAACGCCGATGGAGTTGAACGTCTGGAAGTCCGTTTGCATCCCAATGACCTCCAAGCCATACTCCACCGCATCCTCACCCAATACATATTTAAAATCCAACCCAAAATTAAACCCGTTTACGGCGCTGTAACGGTCTTCGAGGCCTTCCTCTTTGAGCCGAATTTCATAATCGCTTGCGGCAAAGTGTCCGTTCATCAAGATCGCCGAGCCACTGGGCACCACGGTAAAGTTTCCGCCACCGCCGTAGTTGGTCCAGCGCAAGTCCGAAAGGGCTTGATAATTCACCTGGTCGGTGAAATTGAACCCGAACAGGCTCAATTTTGAACCATTTCCACTTCCAAAGGAGACCTTACCGTAAGCGTCGGTGAAATTGAACGGCAGCCCTTCTCCATCGTTGTTGATGTAGTCGTAAAGCACCTTGGAGGTTTGCTCCAAATAGCTGTGCTTCAATGAGAGGATGTACGAGATGCCCGCTCCGGAATCATTGAGCTTCTTTAGCGGTCCTTCGAGGGTCAATTTGGCGCCGAACGGACTCGCCCCAACGCGGCCCTGGGTCTTCATCTTATTGCCGTCGCGCGTTTTGATGTCCATCACGGATGAAATGCGCCCACCGAATTTCGCGCCGAAACCACCAGTGTAGACATCGGCATTGGCAATGACATCCGAATCAAACACACTGAACAACCCGATGCTGTGGAAGGCATTGTACACAATCATCCCGTCGAGCAGCACTTTGTTCTGGATGGGCGATCCGCCGCGGATGTACAATTGACCGCCTTGGTCGCCCGTGCTGATGAATCCCGGTAAGACTTGAAGCGCTTGGACCAGATCCGGCTGTCCACCAAAACTCGGAATCTTTTTCAAATCACTCGGTCGGATGGTCTCGACCGACATGTTCACCTTGGTGGTTTGCTCTTCCCGATCGGCGTTCACCTCGGCACTGCCCAGTTGGATGACTCGCTGTTCCAACAGGAAATTCCGCGTGGTGATTTTTCCATCCACCAACTTAATGCGCTCGGATACGCCCTCATATTCCATGCTGGACACCACCAGCGTATAGGATCCTGCAGGCAACCGACTGAGGCTGTAAAAGCCTTCGATATCGGACGTGACCCCAAAGCTGGTTCCTTCTAGGGAAACGCTCGCAAACATGATGGGCTCGCCGGAATCTTTGCTGCGCAAAAAACCTTTGACCGTGGCTTGACCGTACAAAACCGACGGCAAAAGCAGCAGGAGCACCAACCAAATATGGCGTTTCAATTCTTGCATGGTTGCGAATTTACGGTATTCAACGGGTCGAAAGCACGAGCATTTTTTGAATTCGATCTTCGAGCTGTTCCGAACTCATTTTTTCGCGCAATCGGTTCACCACAAGGGGGAATGAAAACGGTGTCGGATGTTCCGTTCGCTCGAGCACAGCGCGTTTCTCGCGCATCCGGTCAAGCACGCGGCGCAACCGCGTCCATTCCATCTGCTGATCCAGCAACTCATCGTACGCCTGGCGAAACAGCAGATTTTCCGGGTCAAAATCCTGAAATACATCAAACAGCAATCCTGAATGTGACTGTAAGTGACGCACGCCTTGCCGCTTTCCAGGAAATCCTTGAAACGCCAACCCCGATATGACCGCGATGTCGCGAAACTGGCGTTTTGCCATTTCCACGGAATTGACACCCGATTGCAAATCGTCCATCAAACCCTCCGTACGCAGCAGGTTCAACGCATCAATTTCGGTCGCATCCAAGGGCGAATCAGAGAGCAATTCAAACCCGTAATCATTGCTTGCGATGGACATGGAGAGCGGACGTTCAGCGCACCAACGATGGGCCATAAGCATACCAATGGCCTCGTGGACCGCCTTGCCTTCGAATGGGAACACACAGATGTGGTGGCCGTCTTCGGATTGGAATTGTTCAATCAAAATCTCCTCGCGGTTCGGCAAGCAGCTCATGGATTGCTGCAATTCAAGCAGCGGGCTCACCCGGCTCATCTCTGGCGAACACACGTGGCCTTTGCTGAACGCGTCTAATTCATCGCGGATGGCATCTCCCAATTCGGAACTCAGCGAAAGCCGGCCGCCAAGGTAAACCGGTACGCGCCCCTTGGGTTTCTTGCTCTTGCGCACTTGTACCGTCCCCTCCTTCAACCGCACAAATTCCAAACTCATGCCAGCGAACCAAAACGCATCGCCAGGGTCCATGCTGGAAATGAAATACTCCTCCACGTGGCCGAGAAACCCTCCCCTGGTCCAGCGCACCTTGATCATTTGGTCCGATACGATGGTGCCGATACTCATGCGGTGCCGGCGCGCCAGCCTGCGGTCCTTGAGGATGTACAAGCCGTCGGCAGCGTCCCACTCGACCCGTCGGTAATCGCCATAAGCCGACAAAGCTTTGCCTCCGTCTCGGATGAAGGACAGGCACCAACGCCACTCCTCCTCATCCACACTTTCGAACGCATGCGTAACAGCCAATGCACGTTTCACGTCATCGGGTCGAAATCCATCCCCGACGGCCAACGTGCAAAGGAATTGGATCAACACATCAAACGAACGCACCAAAGGCTCCCGTGGCTCAATTCGCTGGGCGGCCATCGCATCGCGCAAGGCGCTGGCCTCGATCAACTCCAACCCGTGGGTGGGCAGGAAAAAAATGCGGCTTATCGCTCCCGGCTGGTGTCCGGAACGACCCGCACGCTGCATGAAGCGCGCCACACCTTTCGGACCGCCTATCTGCACGATGGCTTCGACCGGCCTGAAGTCGACCCCGAGGTCCAAAGAACTCGTGCAAACCACGGCCTTCAGGTTACCTTCGTGCAGTGCGTCCTCCACCCAATCACGGAGGTCTTTCGCGATGGAGCTGTGGTGCAGCGCGAGGACCCCTGCGAGGTCAGGAGCGACTTCGAGCAATTTGTGGTACCAAATCTCCGATTGGGCACGGGTATTCGTAAAAATGAGGGTGCTCTCGTGAGAGCGAATGACATCAACCACATGTTCCGCGAGCTTCACGCCAATATGGCCTGCCCACGGCAAGCGTTCAAACCGGTTAGGCATGAGAGACCGCACTTCGGTACGTTTGGCCCAATCGCATCGAACCAGCCGTCCCGGACGGCCGGGTCCGACCAAGACCCGCAAGGCTTCGTCGAGGTTGCCAACAGTGGCTGAAATACCCCAACACCGGTAATTCGGCGCAACCTGACGAAACCAAGCCGAAGCGAGTTCCACTTGCGTACCCCGCTTGGTGCCGAGCAGGTCGTGCCACTCGTCGACCACCATCAATCTCAAGGCGCCAAACCGCTTTTCCACTCCCTTCATGGCCAACATCACGTGAAGGGATTCCGGCGTGGTGATGAGGATGTGCGGCATTTTTTTGCGCTGGTTCGCTTTCTCCTTGCTCGACGTATCTCCGGTCCGAACACTGACCTCCCAGTCCAATCCCATGCCCGTCACCATGCGTTGAGCGCTGTACTGGATTTCCTTCGTTAGCGCGCGGATGGGAGCGATCCAAATGAGCTGAAGCCCCTTGGCTTTATCACCAGAATCTGCACGCCTGACACCCTCTCTTATGGCAGCGCCCAACCCGGCGTAAGTTTTGCCAGAACCGGTTGGCGCTTGGATCAAGACCTCCTCTCCCTTGCCGAAAGCATTCCAAGCATCCCGCTGAAAGTCATGCGGCGACCATCCTTGCCCTGCAAACCAAGATTCAAGCGGGCATTCTACCATAGCAGGTTTGTCTTGCCGCCTCCGCACTGTATCTTCGGCATGTTATTTGGTAATACCTCCTGCATGAAAGCATTACAATTTACTCTTTTGGTTGGTTTAATGTTGCTCCAACCGCTCGCGTTCTTCGGCCAGCGCTATGGCGATGAAGACGAAACTCCTCTGATTCCACAAGAAGACTTCGATCAATTGCTGATGTGGATGGTGGACGGCAAATACGAGAAGGTTCTTTACAAGGCCATCCGTTACACAGAAGACGATGACACGAAAAAAGAACCCGTGCCTTATGTATTCATGAGCATGGCATTCTTCAAAATCTCAGAATCCAGCGATGAAGAGTTGCTCGAGAAATACTCCAAGGCCCTCAAGGATGCCCTGAAGTACGCCTCGAAATTTGTCAAGAAAGACAAGGAAAAGGAATATGTCAGCGAATACGTCGACTACTTCAACGACCTGCGACGTGCGACCATGAACCAAGCAGAGATTTACGTGGACGATGAGAAATTCACGAAAGCCAAGTCGTACTACAAGTACCTGTGGACTTTGGACAATGAGGACCCCGGTGCATGGCTTTTGTACGGCTCTGTGCTGTGGAAAGCTAAATCGGTTCGCGATGCTCAAGAATCATGGAATACAGCGGAGCAGCTGCTGATTGAATACGGCGGCAAAGGACTGGAGGAAGTCCAGCAGGACCTGCTCAAGTACGCAGTCATCTACACGGCTGAGATGCTCGCCGATGAAGGCAACCGGACGGATGCCCGCAAGTGGATCGAAGCCACCGACGCCCTGTTCGGGACGGACCGCGAAGTCCAGGCCGTATTGCGGTCACTCTAAATCTTAGGGTTGAAGCTGGAGGCGTTCGTAAATCGCAGTGAGCCCGTGGGGTTCGTTTTCCCAGTTCAATGCAGCTTAAGCCTGCCGCGTTCCATCAATCGCCTGCACCTTCCAAGCAGGCGATTTGCTTTCCGCCTCAGCCAACGCTTCATACCAGCCTTCGGGCGTATCGTTCACGACGCGCGCACCGATTCCGAATTGTTTGAGCGGTGACAATACCCGAAATTCAGGGACGTAAATGCGCACTCGTTCGATGCGAAATCGCGCCGGGTGGTATTCCACACCAGGCAATTGGTTGCGGTGCAAAGCGACAACCGTCACCTCATGGTCTACATCCATCAAGGCGATGGACGTCTTCAAAATCCGGTTATCATGGGTAAAATCATTGAGGACGACGTTCGCAATGTTCATCAACCCGCCTTAAGTTTTGCTTCAACGGACGATCACCTGCAGCGTACATGCGCTCAATGATGTCGACCACTTTGAGCCCTTCGAGGGCGTTGGTGGTGATTTCTCCTGCTCCATTAAGAGCAGCGTGGATGTTGTCAAAGATGTAGCCGTGGTTGGCCGCTGACCCTCTGTACTGACCGTAGTCGTTGGCCGGGTTGGACGGCGGCAGTTCGGGCATGGTGTATCCAGCAATGTCACACGTCTCTACTTCATTCATGTATTGGCCGCCGACTTTGACGGTGCCTTTCTCACCGATTACCGTAACTGAGGATTCAAAGTTTTGGTTAGCCACCGCCGTGGAAAAATTGAAGATTCCCAGCGCCTTGTGTTGGACAAACTCGAAAGTGACCACCCCCGAGTCTTCAAAATCCGTGTTGTGTTGGTGCGCAAAATCATTGAAGCGGCTTTGGATGTGACGAATATCACCAAAGACCCAATACATCAGATCGATAAAATGACTGAACTGCGTGAACAGCGTTCCTCCATCGAGGTCTTTGGTGCCCTTCCAAGGAATCTTGCCGTAATAACGGTCATCACGGTTCCAGTAGCACTGGACCTGTACCATGTGAATGGTCCCTAGGGTGCCGCTCTGGATTACGTCGCGCAACCATACCGAAGGCGGAGAATAGCGATTTTGCATGACGCAGAATACCTGCCTTCCTTTGGCCAACGCCGCGTGAAGTACCGCTTCACCATCGGCACGAGTCAACGCCATGGGCTTTTCAATGACGACATGGCAATGGGCTGAAATGGCATCAATTGCCTGTTGCGCATGGAAACCGTTTGGCGTACAGATGCAAACCACGTCCAATTCGGGATGGGCCTCGAGCATCGCCTTATGATCGCTGTAGTGCGGAACATCGCCCTCGACACCGCAGTCCTCTTTCGACCGCACATCCGCGATGGCCACGAGGGTAAATCCTTCCTTTCGGCGGATCATCTCCATGTGCCGTTTACCGATGTGGCCCGAACCGATGACGCCAAAGTTTACACTCTTCATGCCGCGAAATTAGGCCTTCCCGGCTTAACCGCAGGCGACCATTTCGAAAGTTCATGCGGCTCCAAGACGATCAAAAAGAGCGAAAAGCCTCCGTCTATCTGTCCGGACTGAAAGGACGCTAAATTGCACAATGCGAATCGTGAGCCTTGTGCCGAGCTGGACAGAATACGTGGTGGACTTGGGGTGCGCCAGCGAGCTTGTTGGCCGCACAAAGTTTTGCGTTCGCGCTGGCCAAGAAGCCGAGCGAATCTCCATTATCGGTGGCACGAAAAACATCCACCTCGACCGCATCGAACAGCTCAAGCCGGACCTCGTCATCGCAAGCAAAGAGGAAAACACCCGAAAGGACGTAGAGGCGTGCCGTGCATTCTCGGACGTTCTAGTCACCGATGTTCGCACCATTCCCGATGCTTTTGAAGCCCTCGAAACCATTGGTGAGGCAATCGAAAAAGTTGCGGCTGGCATTTCGTGGCGCTCCAACATCGAAAAAGCATGGGGAAAGCCTTGCGTCCAGCATACCCAGGCACTTTACGCCATCTGGCAAAATCCACTCATAGTTGCCGGCCACGACACGTACATTCACGCGGCGATGAACTGGTGGGGCATTGGCAACGCGGCGCCCGCCACAGCAGATGGACGCTATCCTGAATTAAAGGCAGAACGCTTGGATGTACTGGCCGGCACCCCCATCCTACTCGCTTCGGAACCCTACCCTTTTGCATCGAAACACTGCGCGCAATTCGCTTCAGCAGGTCTTCGGCCAATCCTCGTTGACGGAGAAGCCTTTAGCTGGTATGGCAGCCGGATGCTGCACACCATCGATTACCTGAAGGACATGCGCCGAGCTTTGGACCAACTGCCACGTTAGTCCGATTTCAAGGACGTTTTGTCAGGTTTAACACTCGGGCCTGACAGGCATGTCAGGTAGCAGCGATCGAAAACCAATCGGCACGCTCCTTGACCATATGGAAGCAAATCTTAGAATTCAAAATTAGCTATGAGTAAAATCATTGGAATTGATTTGGGTACCACCAACAGCTGTGTCTCCGTCATGGAGGGGAACGAACCTGTAGTCATTACAAACGCGGAAGGCAAGCGCACGACACCTTCCATCATCGCCTTTATCGAAGGCGGTGAGCGTAAGGTGGGCGAACCGGCCAAGCGCCAAGCTATCACCAACCCACAAAAAACGATTTTCAGCATCAAGCGTTTCATGGGAAGCTCTTTTGATGAATTAAAAACGGAAATCGGCCGGGTGCCTTACGATGTGGTCAAAGGGGATAACAATACGCCGCGCGTGAAAATCGATGACCGATTATACACGCCGCAGGAAATCAGCGCCATGACCCTTCAGAAAATGAAGAAGACGGCGGAAGATTACCTCGGTACGGAAGTGACCGGCGCGGTCATCACCGTTCCTGCATACTTCAACGACGCCCAGCGCCAGGCCACGAAAGAAGCCGGCGAAATCGCTGGCCTTGAGGTCAAGCGCATTATCAACGAGCCCACCGCAGCAGCTTTGGCATACGGCATGGATAAAAAAGCCACTGATAAGAAGATTGTAGTCTTCGATTTGGGCGGCGGTACGCACGATGTTTCCATCCTCGAGTTGGGCGACGGCGTGTTCGAGGTTCTTTCAACAGATGGGGACACCCACTTGGGTGGTGACGACTTCGACCAAGTCATCATCGATTGGTTGGTGCAGGAGTTCAAGGACGAGAACGGCGGATTGGACCTCTCAAAGGACCCCATGGCGCTCCAGCGCTTAAAGGACGCCGCTGAAAAGGCCAAGATTGAACTCTCGAGCACGTCAAGTTCAGAGATCAACTTGCCTTACATCATGCCAGTAGACGGCGTACCGAAACACTTGGTCCGCTCCCTCTCCCAGGCAAAGTTCGAGCAGTTGGCCGATGCGTTGATTAAGCGCACCGTTGAACCTTGCGCCTCTGCTTTGAAGGCCGCAGACCTCGACAAGTCCGACATCGACGAAGTGATTTTGGTGGGCGGTTCGACGCGCATCCCCGCGGTTCAAGCCGCAGTCAAGTCGTACTTCGGTAAGGAGCCATCGAAAGGTGTGAACCCTGACGAAGTCGTAGCGGTGGGTGCAGCCATCCAAGGCGGTGTCCTCTCCGGTGACGTAAAGGATGTATTGTTGCTCGACGTGACTCCGTTGTCTTTGGGCATTGAAACCATGGGCGGCGTGATGACCAAGTTAATCGACGCCAACACGACCATCCCAACGAAGAAGTCAGAGACGTTTAGCACGGCATCTGATAACCAACCGAGCGTTGAAATCCACGTGCTGCAAGGCGAGCGTTCCATGGCGAACGACAACCGCACCATCGGTCGGTTCCAGCTTGCAGACATCCCCCCTGCACCGCGCGGCGTGCCCCAAATCGAGGTGACGTTCGACATCGATGCCAACGGAATCATTCAAGTCAGCGCCAAGGACAAAGCGACGGGCAAGGAGCAAAATATCCGTATAGAAGCATCCAGCGGCCTCAGCGAAGAAGAAGTGACGCGCATGAAGCAGGAGGCGGAAGCGAACGCAGAAGCAGACAAGGAGGCCAAGGAGCGCATCGAAGTGCTGAACCAAGCAGACGCGCTGGTCTTTCAGACTGAAAAGCAACTCAAGGAGTTCGGCGATAAGATTTCGGAAGGCAACCGCGGTCCCATCGATGAGGCTCTGGAAGAGCTCAAGAAAGCACACGGTGAGCAAGACGTAGACGGCTGCAAAGCCGGCATTGAAAAGCTCAACAGTGCATTCCAAGCGGCCAGCCAAGAGATGTACGCCGCGCAGCAAGAGGCGGGAGCTGCGAGCAACCCCGAAGGTGGTTCCGCTGACAATGGCGATGCAGACCCAGAGGTCACCGATGTGGACTTCGAAGAAGTGAAGTAATCCCCTGCACAAAAGCTATGAAAAACCCCGGACTTCGGTCTGGGGTTTTTTCGTTTTGACCTTGAACCCTGAACGCAAGCATTTGTTAGACTTCCAATGACGAATGACATTCCGATTTTTTGGAAAACTCGCGCCAAATGGGCCTTGGTCGTCATTGGATTGGCCACCTTGTGGATGGGTTGGCGGGTCGCCCAAATCGGATTCAACTACGATTTTGAGAGCTTCTTCCCACAGGACGATCCAGAGACTAAATTCTACCTGAATTTTCGGTCACACTTCGAATCAGATAACGACTTCCTCATCGTCGGTGTGGAACACGATCCGAGCATCTATGACTCTGCCTTTCTCGCGGACGTGGACGGGTATGTGGAGGAACTTGAGTCGCTTCCTTACATTGAAGAGGTGCTGAGTCCTACGCGATTTAAGGAACCCGTCAAACTGGGCCTGACGGTTGTGCAGCGCCCATTGCTGAGGTGGCAGGATGACACGACCCAGACCAAGTTGCTGGCCGATTCCACACGCATTGCCGGTCATCCCACATGGGACGGCTCGTTTGTCTCCACGGACGGGAGCGCGCTCGCCATCCAGGTCCGGCACAAGCAGCTCTTATCCAAAGCCGGATGCGATAGCCTAGCTGATGCAATTACGCAACTCGCAGCCACTTGGGAACACCCCGTACACATTGCTGGACGGGCAGTAGCGCAGAAGTACTATGTGGATGTCATGCAACGCGAAGTTACGCTGTTCGTGGGACTCGGTATCCTCCTCGTGGTGCTTTTTCTGTGGGTGGCTTTCCAGAACATTTGGGGGGTGTGCATTCCCTTGCTGGTCGTATTGCTTAGTGGCTTGTGGACCTTGGGAACTATGGAAATGACCGGCAAATCCATCGATATCATGACCATCGTTTTGCCCACCATCATTTTCGTGGTCGGCATCAGCGATGTGGTCCACATCCTCTCCCGGTACTATGAGGAGTTGAGGCAAGGAGCATCCCAATTCCAAGGTATTCAAGCGGCCTTCAAGGAGGTTGGGCTGGCCACGTTCTTGACCACGTTGACAACGGCGGTTGGCTTCCTAACCCTAGTATCGTCATCGGTGATGCCCATTCGCGATTTCGGTATTTACGCAGCAGCGGGGGTCGGCATTGCTTACCTCCTCGCCTTTACCCTGCTCCCCTCCATTATGGTACTGTTTCCAGCACCTCGTGTATCCAGTGAAGGAAACGGCGTACTATGGAACAGTTGGCTGCAAAACGCACTGAGCGCCATGCTGCGGAGACCAATTGTCATTGCAGCAGCTACGATGGGGTTTACAGCACTT
>CALGDB010000146.1 GCA_937884175.1 uncultured Flavobacteriales bacterium | reverse complement strand
GATAACCAAATAATGAGCTTATTGTTTATGAGCGACCTCAGCGCGGGCACAGATGACCTAAAATCAAGCACAAAAATGAACGTGACGCAAGGTTGACAATGCAAGCACCGCGTGTGAACTGAATCACACCTAAATTCACATCCGGCGTGTATTTTCGCCCAATGCCAAACTTCATCGATTGGATTAGGGAGTCCGACCTATGCGACGTTGCGGTCAAAACTGCCTCACAGACATGATAAAAGCAGCGGTTATTGGAGGGGGCGCTGCTGGATTCTTCGCTGCTCTATCCATTCGACTACATTATCCTCAAGCAGAGGTCGAATTGTTCGAAAAATCGAACAAGGTGTTGGCCAAGGTGAAGGTTAGCGGCGGCGGTCGGTGCAATGTCACTAACGCCACTTTTTCCGCGAGTGGCTTGTCCAAATTTTACCCACGGGGTGGCAAATCCCTCAAAAAAGCGTTCGATCAATTCCAGACCGAGGACACCGTCAAGTGGTTCGAAGCACGTGGCGTGCGACTTCACTCTGAATCGGACGGTCGCATGTTCCCAACGACTAATGACTCGCAAACCATTGTGGATTGCCTGACGCAAGCGGCAGCAGATGCCGGTATCACAGTGCGCATGCAGACGCCGGTCAAGAAGTTGAATCCATCACCAAGTGGTTGGTTGGTGAATGGCGAGGCTTTTGATTGTGTCGTGGTTGCTACAGGCGGGAGTCCCACAGCCAAGGGGTTCGACTGGATCCGTGCTCTCGGACATCTCATTGCTGAACCTGTTCCTTCTCTTTTCACGTTCAACATGCCCGGCAATGCCATCACCAAGTTGATGGGAGTCGTTATACCTCGCGCCATTGCCCGTGTGCAAGGAACCAAATTATCCGAGGAGGGTCCCATACTGGTTACCCATTGGGGAATGAGCGGGCCTGGTATTTTAAAGCTTTCCGCTTGGGGGGCGCGCGAATTAGCAAACCGCGATTACAACTTCACCGCCCAAATCAATTGGATTGGCGAACCAAATGAGGACAACGCCCGGCTTGCATTGGATCAAGCAATGCCCGACATCCGCAAGAAAAAACTGGGGAACGCATGTCCCTGGGACCTTCCTATAAAATTCTGGGCTTACCTCCTCGATAGATCGGGCTGCGATGCCAACCAACCGTGGATGGACTTGGGCAAAAAGGACCGCAACCGCCTGCTCAATACGCTCCTAAACGATGCCCATGAAGTCCGAGGGAAAACGATGTTCAGGGAAGAGTTTGTGACATGCGGAGGCGTGGAACTCAGCGAAGTCAATTTCCACACCATGGAAAGCCGCATCGCACCTGGCTTATACTTCGCAGGAGAAGTCCTCGACGTAGATGGCATCACCGGTGGATTCAATTTCCAAGCTGCCTGGTCGACGGGATTTGTCGCCGGGCAATTGAAAGGCCACTGAAGACCTTTGTTTACCCTTACATTCGCAAAATGGCGTGGGATCAAACACCGGAGCGATGGATGCGGGAATTCAAATTTGATGATTTCCGGGCAGCGATGGCTTTCATCAACTGCGTTGCAGAATTGGCAGAAGAACACGAACATCACCCTGAAATCTTCAATGTATACGGTCAGGTGCGGCTTACATTGACCACCCACGACGCCGGAAACTGCGTCACCGAAAAGGACCGACAACTGGCAGCGGCCATTGATGCGTTGCTCGAAGGTTAAGCGTTCAGCCTTCCCGGTCCATGTGCACGCGGTACCGCACGGCATCGCCAAAAAAGGCCAGTCCGGCCATGAAAACGATGAGACCCGCCGTTCCTTCCGCGCCCCATGCCCACCATGCTGCGCCATCCAGCCGGAGCGCCAATGCGTCCAGGGCGACGGACAACCCCGCACCGATCAAGGTGCATCCAATGGCCCCGCTGCGAAACCAGAGCCTGCGGTACTTGTTCTCCATACCGCAAGGTAGCGCAACTAAGGGCCGTCCGCTGAATCGGAGGCAATCTTATTAACTTCACACGATGTTCACCTCACCCAAAAGCAACTTGTCTCCCCAGGAATTCAAGGCCCAACTGGAAGCAACCAATGGCATGGTGATTGATTGCCGCACCGCTGGCGAATGTGCTTTGGGGACTTGGCCCAATGCACGACAATTAGACTGGCTCAAAGGCGAAATCCACCAAGCCATCGACGGACTTGACAAGTCGGGTACCTACTTCCTGTATTGCAAATCGGGCGGACGATCCGATCAAGCCGCACGCTTCATGAAAGCCCATGGTTTTACTGATGTGCATAACGTCGGCGGGTACAGCGCCATTGCCGATTTAGCCAAATGAATGGCACAGCATGGCATTAAAAAAGGGAGGCGCAGGGCCTCCCTTTCTGTTATCGTAACGGTATTGCTTACTCGACTTCGACGTGAAATCCGGTCTCCATTGCGTTTCCAGCTCCATCAGTAGCTTTCATTTCGAAATGGCATTCGCCCGCGAGGTCGCTCGGGACACTCATGGTCTCGTCAAACGCGAAATCTGTTTCACCAGCAGGTGCCAGCTCCACTTCCCAGATGACTGTTTCGGTGGCTTCATCGATGAATTCCAAGACCGCAGACGCGATGCCGTCGCTGTCGCTCACGGTTCCTACCACGTTGATGTCTGCGCCTGGTGCCCAGACGGGTTCATCGTGCCATTCGCTTGGATCAGTTCCGCCAACTGATGTAAGGGTAAACTCAGGAATGTAATCGTTCTCAACATGCAATTTGGTAATGTAATCTGAAGCTACATTTCCCTCTTCGTCAACAATGGATACAATAACGTCCCAGATTCCCCTCGCTGTGTTTGGTACATCCGTATGGAAATCCACCTCAGCTTCAGTACCGGTGAGGGACAGGGTTTCTAACACTTCCCAATCAGTTCCACTGTGCAAAATGAGGCCATGATCATCCTCACCGGTCCCTTCCTCACCTTCATGGGCATGGTCTGCAGCGTTGTGAATGTCATAGCGCACTTCGCTGAGGCCTTCGTTATCACAGAAGACGTCTTCAATGTCAAGGTGATCGCCAGCCATGGCTTCAATTTCGTCCGCCAATATGCTGTTCGCACTCGCTTCTGGAGTGCATAACGTTGGTGCCTCTTCATCTGTTTTTTGGCAAGAAACCAAGGTCAATGCTGCGGTCAATACCACGGCAAAATTCAATGCAATTTTTGTATTCATTTTAATGTAGATTTTTGGTTCTGCTTCAGCGAAGCGCTGAAACGTAATTCGACCCATCGACCCTGAGCCACCAAGCCCAGTGCGCGATAGGCGCTGATGTGATCAAGCCACGCCGTGTTCAGGACGTTGTGCACATGGAGAGACCAAGTCCCCATTCGCATGGTTTGATTCAAAGAGAGATCAGCGAGAAACGCACCCGGTGTGGAAGGTTCGTTTCGAGCTGTAAGGGTCGCCGAAGCGATGGCTCTGGCCGTTACTTCTAACGCGCTGCCTTTGCCAGTTCGGCCTTCCCATGAGATCAAAAGCTGAGTTGGTGTTGTAAACGGCAACCCCAGCCCCGTGCGCAAATCCCATTGGCCAAGCACCGACCCCGCCACTTCCCACGTGTGGCGGTCCTGGGTGCGGGTCAGCGTAGCCTCCATTCCCGTGCGAAACGCATCGTTGGCTTCGAACCGGTAAATGAGGCCGGCATGGGAAATTGGCGCAAATCGAGCACTTGGCGTCAACGAGATGAATCCGCGGTGCAAAGCTGCAAACCCGTCGGCTCGCCAACTCCAGCCCCGGTTCGAGACGGTACGTTTTAGTTGGCACCGCCCTTCCACCGTCCATTCCGCTGTCAACTCGGGATTTCCTTGCTCAAACCGGAATGTGCCGTGGTGGATGCCGTTCGCCCCCCACTCGTAGTTGCTCGGGACACGCCCGTGAAAGGCAAGGGTCGCTGTGCCGCTCATGGCGCGTTTGTCCCAGCG
>CALGDB010000145.1 GCA_937884175.1 uncultured Flavobacteriales bacterium | reverse complement strand
GCACCACCCAGGCCCTGGGACTCCAGCGCCGACACCGGTTCAGCCACCCGCACTTGGTGAGGCATCCGAGGCCGAAACAGCCGCGCCTGACACCGAGGCTCTGTTGACTTCCCCAACCTACCGCATCCAAATTTTAGCGTCTCAAGACCCCTTATCCACAGACGATTCACGGCTTGCCCATGTGGGACCGGTGGTTGAGTATATTCGTAACGGTCTTTACAAATACGCGGTGGGTTCGTTTGACTCCTCGGTGGAAGCCAGTCTTCAGAAGTCCCAAATCCAAAACCAAGGATTTCCGGATGCGTTTGTCGTCAAGTTTGAAGGCAAAACATGGGAAGAACAAGGCGTCAAACCTCTTGCCAAAAATTGATTCACGTGACAGGAGTTTCCAAAGAATTCAGGATCGGAGCATTGGTCATCGCAGGGCTGATCTTGTTGCTGCTGGGCGTGAATTACCTCAAAGGATTCAACCCGTTCTCGGCCTCCAACACCTTCTATGCCCACTACGAAAAGATCGACGGACTCGCGGTGTCCAACCCTGTGTTGGTGAACGGATTCAAGGTGGGGCAGGTCACGGAAGTGAAATTTACCGATGAAGGGGATGGCTCACTTTTGGTCGGTTTTGACATCGAAGAATCCGCCTTGCTGCTGACCAAGGATGCCACGGCCAAAATCATCTCAAGTGACCTGTTTGGCACTAAGGCCATTAACCTCATCGCTGGAACGGGCAACGAGGCCGCACAACCGGGCGATACACTTTTGAGCGATTTGGAGGTGGGCCTGGCGGACGCCGTGCGCATCGAATTGATTCCGCTCAAAAACAAAACCGACCAGCTCATCGACGGTGTGGACGACATCTTGGAAAACCTCAAAGCTGTCTTTGAAGCCGACGCCACGCTGGGATTGCCGACGGCTTTTGAGAGCATCCAACGCACGGTGGAAAGCCTTGAGCAGATATCACTGAAATTGGATGCCATGGTGGCCGAGAACCGCTCCACGCTGAAGAGCATTTTCTCGAACGTCGACGAGATCACGGCCAACCTCAAAAATCACAACGACGACCTCGCCAATGTGATGGAAAACTTCTCGGATATCTCGGATTCGCTTGCGGCTTCGAATTTTGCCGAAACCATCCAGCGCGCCAATTCCGCGCTCACCCAAGTCGACGAAATCACCCGCAAGATCAACAATGGCGAAGGCTCGTTGGGGCAATTGGTCAACAGCGACTCCTTGCACAACGGACTGATGGCCACCAACCAAGAGCTGCAGTACCTCATCAACGATCTTTACCTCAACCCCTGGCGCTACGTGCGGGTTTCCGTATTTGGCAAAAAGCATGAGAAGGCCATTTCCAAAAAAGAGTTGCGCACGCTACGCAAGATCATCGACGAAGAAATCGAAAAGCGGTCTACTGAAGAGAAATAAACCCCGACCATGATCAGCCAGTTGCTCTTCCTCCTGCTCTTGTCCACGGGCATTTTCTTTTTTGCGCGCCGCATTGGCGTCATCCGTCGGAACATCAAATCCGGCCGCGCTTGGGATGGTTCAGACCGAACGAGCGAACGTTGGGCAACCATGGCCCGCGTGGCATTGGGGCAGGGCAAAATGACCACGCGCCCCGTAGCGGGTGTCATGCATATCCTGATCTACGCCGGGTTTGTCATCATCAACATCGAGATCCTGGAAATCCTCATCGACGGATTATTCGGTACCCACCGCGTGTTCGCGTTCCTCGGACCAGTATACGACTTCCTCATTGCATCGTTTGAATGGCTGGCCGCCGGGGTCATCCTTGCGTGCGTTGTGTTTTTTGTTCGCCGCAACGGCATGGCCATTGCCCGCCTCGCCTCGAACGATTTAAAAGGATGGCCGTCCCTCGACGCGAACATCATTTTGGTGGTAGAAGTGCTGCTCATGTTCGCCTTCCTTAGCATGAATGCAGCGGATGCCATTGCACAATCGCGCGGGCTAGAGCACTACGTCACGGCGGGTTCGTTTCCGGTGAGTTCGTGGCTGATGCCCTTGTACAGTGGATTGTCGGATGCAGGCGTGGTGGCCGTTGAACGCGGCATGTGGTGGTTCCACATCGCCGGGGTATTGGCGTTCCTCGTATACGTTCCGTACTCCAAGCATTTCCACATCATCCTCGCCTTCCCCAACACCTACTACTCCAACCTCAATCCTTCCGGTCAGATGGACAACATGGCCGCAGTCAAAAAGGAAGTGGACCTGATGATGGACCCCAACGCGGACCCGTTCGCGGCAGCTCCTCCGTCCGACGAGCCGCCTGCACCTTTTGGGGTCAAGGACGCTCCGGATTTAACCTGGAAGCAATTGCTCGAAGCCTATACATGCACGGAATGCGGACGATGTACCTCCGAATGCCCGGCCAACCACACCGGCAAGTTGCTCAGCCCCCGCAAAATCATGATGTCCACCCGCGACCGCATCGAAGAGATCGGCCAACAGCGGGAGGCCAATGGCGGCAAATGGGAACCCGATGGAAAAACCCTGTTGGGCAATTGGATCACCGAAGAGGAACTCTGGGCCTGCACCAGTTGCCAAGCCTGCGTAGAAGCGTGCCCCATCAACATCAGTCCGATGGGCATCATTTTGGACATGCGGCGCAGCCTCATCATGGAGGACAGCAAATCGCCCGAGTCCATCACGTCCATGTTCAACAACATTGAAAACAACGGCGCTCCGTGGGCTTTCCCGGCCGGAAGCCGTGGCGATTGGACCCAAGAAGTTTAACCATGAGTTCATTCCAAATCCCCACGATGGCCGAAATGACGGCCTCAGGTCAAACCCCCGATGTGCTTTTCTGGGTGGGTTGTGCGGGCAGTTTTGACGACCGCGCCAAACGCATTACCAAAGCCATCGCGCGCATTCTTCACGCCTCCGAAACGTCGTTTGCGGTGCTCGGCCAGGAAGAGTCCTGCACCGGTGATCCGGCCAAACGCGCGGGCAATGAGTTCCTGTACCAGATGCAAGCGGCTCAGAACATCGCCACGCTTAACGGATACGGCATCAAGCGCATCATCACCGGGTGCCCCCACTGCTTCAATACCCTCAAGAACGAATACCCGGAACTGGGCGGCACCTATGAGGTCCTCCACCACACGCAGTTCATCCGCGAGCTCATCGAAACGGGCAAATTGCGCATGAGCGGTGACACCCCGTTCAAGGGCCGACGCATCACCTTCCACGACCCGTGTTACCTCGGGCGTTCCAACGGAGAGTACTTAGCGCCGCGCGAGGTGATTGCCAAACTCGATGCTGAGCTGCTCGAAATGCGCCGCTGCAAGCAGAACGCCATGTGCTGCGGAGCCGGCGGAGCGCAGATGTTCAAGGAAGCCGAGTCAGGAGACCGCGAGGTGAACCATGCGCGCACCGACCAAGCCCTCGAGACCCAACCTGAAGTCATCGCAACCGGTTGCCCGTTTTGCAACACGATGATGACCGACGGTGTCAAAAACGCAGAACAAGAATCCAACGTCATCGTCAAGGACATCGCTGAACTCATCGCTGAGGCAGCGGACCTACTCGACGCAACGACCACTTAATCACACCCCATGTTACTAGAAGGAAAAGTGGCGATCATCACGGGCGCATCCCGAGGAATTGGAAAGGCCATCGCACAAGAATTCGTCAGCCAAGGCGCAACAGTGGCCTTCACCTACCGTTCATCGGAGGAGAAAGCACGCGCATTAGAAGCGGAGCTCACGTCCAACGGTGGAACCGTTCGCGGTTTTAAATCCGATGCCGCAGAAATGGACCAAGCGGAAGCTTTGGTTAGCGAAGTTGTCGAGGCCTTTGGCACCATTAACATCGTCGTCAATAATGCCGGTATCACCGAAGACACGTTGTTGATGCGCATGAACGAAGAGCAGTGGGACCGAGTCATCAGCGTCAACCTGAAGTCGTGTTTTGCATTGACAAAAGCCGTCATGCGCACCATGCTCAAGGCCCGGGCCGGCAGCATCATCAATGTCAGCTCCGTGGTCGGCGTTCAAGGAAATGCCGGCCAAGCTAATTATGCAGCTTCCAAAGCAGGCATCTTGGGATTTACAAAATCCGTCGCCCTCGAATTGGGCTCACGCAACATCCGCTGCAACGCTATCGCTCCCGGTTTCATTGAAACCGAGATGACCGCCGCCTTGGACGAGGCCACCGTACAAGGCTGGCGCGAGGCCATTCCGTTGAAGCGTGGCGGCCAGCCCGAAGACGTGGCCCAGCTGTGCACCTTCCTCGCAAGTGACATGAGTTCGTACATCACGGGCCAGACCATTTGCATTGACGGCGGCATGATCACGGCATAAGCCTCCGCATGCCGTTCCAGCCGTTTCAAATCGACATCCCAAGGGATTGGATCATTGAGGCCGAAGCTTGGCAATGGGCTGCCGTCATAGGCATAGCCGGAGCCATCGCCCTTGGCCTATATGGATGGAATGCAGCGATTGCTAGGCGCTCCACCGGTCAAGGCCTCCCCGGTTGGGGACGATGGGCTATGGGGTTGATGCGCTTCTGTGCCCTCGGCATCATTGGGTTCCTTCTGTTGGAACCGCTGATTCAATCAGTGGCATACCACGAAGAAAAACCCGTCGCCATCGTGCTCGTCGATGAAAGCGCTTCCGTCTTGGCACGCAACGATGCCACAACTGGCGACACCCTCAATTCCTGGTCCGACGCCTTGGTCCAAGATTTGAGCCAACGCGGGCTGGAAGTGGAACGCTACGGTTTTGCTGGCGAATTGCGGCCCATTGTAGAAGCTGACTCTGCTTTTAGCTGGGACGGCGCACAGACCAACCTCAATGCGGCCATCCGCACCCTAGCTCCTCGCATCGAAAACCGTAATGTGGCCGGCATCGTTCTGGCATCCGATGGGCTCATCAACCGCGGTGCCTCTCCTGTTTACGGCGTGCAATGGCCGAACCTCCCGGTGTGGACCGTTGGATTGGGCGATACCACAGCCGTTCGTGACCGGTGGGTCAATACCGTCAACCACAATGCCGTGGCCTACCTCGGAAACGCCTTTCCGGTGCAAGCATTCGTGGAATCCCAAGGCATGGAAGGCCAAACGGGAAAACTGGAGGTCATCCACAACGGTAGCATCGTTGCGAGTGAAACCTGGCGGACCACTGGCCCCTCCGAGCGCACCAAGTTGGACTTCATGCTCACGGCGGAAGCGACGGGCTTGCAGAAATACACGCTGCGGGTGGCCCCCGTCGAAGGCGAATACGACACCAGCAACAACCAACGAACGCTCTACGTCGATGTCCTGGAAAGCCGACAGATCATCGCGTGCGTTGGAGCGGCAGCACACCCCGATCTCGGCGCAATCCGAATGGCACTGGAGTCGTTAGATTCCTACGACATTGAAGCCTTTGACATCGCTTCCTTGGGCGATCCAAACGCCCTGACCGACGCGCTGAACCAAGCCAATGTCGTCATCGCCCACAACTTATTTGGCAAGCGTTGGGTCGGCATGCAATGGGCCAAGCTGCTGACGATGAACGACCTGCCCGTGTGGTGGCTGGCCGCTGACGCATCCTCGTGGGAAGCTCTCCAAGGCGAAAACTACTTGGGCGTACAGATGACGGCGTCGGGTGACTTGACCCAGACCCACCGGGCCCGATTAAATCCAGCATTCTCCGCATTGGAGTGGCCCGAAGGCTTGGCTGAGGCCCTTCGCGAATGGCCTCCTTTTTTCGGGCCATTCGAACAGGTGACGTGGTCGCCGGCCTGGTCAACCCTCGCCTACCGACAATTTGGGGATGTCGAAACCAACGATGCGTTTTGGGGGTTGCGGGATGCTTCCAGCGGCTCCAAGCAAATCCTGAGCATTGGAGAAGGCCTGTGGCGTTGGCGCATGCGCAATTTTGCCCAATCCCAAAGCCACGAGCAGTTTGACACCTTCATTCAACGGCAGGTGCAATTCCTGGCTGCCGAGGACACACGCAAACGGTTGGTGGTTCAAACCGAAAAGCGCATAGGTGCGGACCAGCGCATGCAGTTTTCGGGACAGGTATTCGACGCTGCCTGGACGCCCATGCGCGATGCCACCATTGAATTGAAACTCATCGACGACGACGGCCAAGTCTTCACCCGCACCATGCTCCCGGCGAAACGCGGATATGCGGCAGACTTGGGGCGCATGCCGGCCGGCACGTACCGGTGGGAGGCCCTGAGCACGTTGGACGGTACCGTATTTGACGATACGGGAATGGTCATTATCGAAGACGCGCAAATCGAACGCACCCACGCCGCAGCCGATCTGGACGTCTTGGCACAA
Organism: uncultured Flavobacteriales bacterium; assembly: GCA_937884175.1. Taxonomy (GTDB): domain Bacteria; phylum Bacteroidota; class Bacteroidia; order Flavobacteriales_D; family Sanyastnellaceae; genus UA16. Next base: position 1,784 of record CALGDB010000145.1, on the reverse strand, counting down.
GTCTCGGAGGCCACGGGCGGTACGTTCATCGGCCACTGGACGGCAATCGAGCCGTCCGAAGCAGGTGCCGCGCTGGCTTCCGAAGACATCCCGTCGCCGATTCGCCATCAACAGACCCTGTTGAAGGATGCGATTGATTGGCGGTTTTGGTTGCTGCTGGCCCTCGCACTGCTCACCATTGAGTGGATCGTTCGCCGCCGCAATCTCGGATATTAACGCCCTTTGGGTAGGGCACTCCCGAGGGCTTGCGTAATTTCGGGGTATGGCACAACAACCCAATCCCAAATTGACCAGACGCCTCCTCATTTTGACCTTGGCCTTCGGTCCCATCCTCATCTTGTGGGGATCCCTCACAGTCACTATTCCTTCCGGACACGCCGGCCTGCTCTTTCACACCTTCGGAAACGGCATCGACCCCGAAGAACAGCCTATGAATTCCGGCTTCCACTTCAAAGCCCCGTGGAACAAGGTTTATGAATACGAGATCCGTCAAAAGGAGCGCCAAGAAAAACTGGAAGTGCTCAGCTCCAACCTCCTGAAAATCGAAATGGACATGACCGTGTTCTACCAACCGGACTTGAAAAACCTCGGCCTACTTGAAATTGAGCGCGGCAAGAACTACGAGGAGAAGGTGGTCGTACCGGCCATGCGTTCGGTTTCACGTGAGGTCATTGCCAAGTACCTACCAGAAGAATTCAACACGACCCGCCGCGACGAGATCCAATCCGAAATCGACGAGCGCATGCGCGAAAAGCTCGGCGAAAACTACCTGCAGCTCAACGACGTATTGATCCGCAACATCCGCCTGCCACGCAAGTTGGAAGAAGCCATCGAACGCAAGCTCCAGCAAGAGCAAGAATCACTGGAATACGAATTCCGCCTAGACAAAGCAGCGAAAGAAGCCGAGCGCATGCGCATTGAAGCCGAGGGCATCCGCGATTACCAAGAAATCGTTTCCCGTGGCATCAGCCAAGAGCTGCTCAAGTGGAAAGGCATCGAAGCGACCTCCGCATTAGCCAATAGCCAGAATACGAAGGTGGTGGTCATCGGTTCTGCCAAAGACGGCTTGCCATTGATTTTAGGTGACAACTGATCATCGTGCGAATTCATCGCACGTTCCGATAACAAAAAACCCCGCCGAATGGCGGGGTTTTTTCGTTGGTGAAGCTGATGCGATCAGGCTTCGACCCAAGTTCCTTTTTCCTTGGCCTGTGCAATCGCGGCCTTCAAGCCAATCTTATTGATTGTGCGCATGGCAGACGTCGAAACACGCAACGTAACGTACGATCCGTCTTCGGCGTTGTAGAAACGCTTCTTCTGCAAGTTGGGGTAGAATGTGCGCTTTGTGCGTCGCTTCGAGTGGGAAACATTGTTTCCGACCATGACTTTCTTACCAGTAAGTTGACATACGCGGCTCATAGCTTAGCTTTTTTCGGACGGCAAAGAAACGAAAGAAATCCCTTGATTCCAACACCGCCACCCAACTTAATGCGCGTTTCGGGAGCGCGCTGTGCGGAGCACCCAAGCCAAACACTCCAGCACCGTGCGGTGGACGTTGCGACCGCGGTGGCGACCGAGTTTCAAGCAACGCGCCTCGGTCCCTTCCGGCGTGGCCAGGGCGATCCAGATGGTGCCCACTGGTTTGTCCCGCGTGCCACCGCCGGGACCGGCGATTCCCGACGCTGCAAGGGCGTAAGTGGTCCCCATGCGTTCCCGGGCGCCCTCGGCCATCGCTGTCACCACCGATTCGCTAACGGCGCCATCCCGTTCGATATCCGATTCAT
>CALGDB010000144.1 GCA_937884175.1 uncultured Flavobacteriales bacterium | reverse complement strand
GGGGTGTACTACTGCACCGCCCGGGTGTGGACGACCCGGCTTGTGGGCTTGGTCGAGGAGCGGTTCAGCGGTGAACTTCACCTGATGGGAGGGGTTGCACCCCTAAGCGAATAACATGTTTACAGGAATCATTGAGCAAAACGGCCGGATTGAAAAGGTGGAATACGAAGGGACGAACGTGCACTTCACCGTCACCGCTCCGTTTGCAAGCGAATTGCAGGTCGATCAAAGCGTAGCGCACGATGGCGTCTGTTTGACGGTCGTGAAATTGGCCCCTGGTTCATACGTGGTGACGGCTATCCAAGAGACCATGGGCCGAACGAGTTTGAGCCAGTGGAAGGAAGGTCATGTGGTGAACCTGGAGCGCTGTACGCAACTCGGTGGACGCCTCGATGGTCATCTCGTTCAGGGGCACGTGGATACCACGGCGACATTGCGTCAGGTCCGTGATGCCGACGGCAGTTGGGTGCTGGAGTTTGCCCACGAAGTGCATCCCGAATTCGTCACAGTGCCCAAAGGTTCCATCACCGTCAACGGTATCAGCTTGACCGTCGTCGATTCCAAGCCCGACGGCTTCAGCGTAGCCATCATTCCCTACACGTGGGAGCACACTAACCTCCATACGCTCCAGCCGGGTGACCGCGTCAACTTGGAATTCGATGTGATCGGAAAATACGTGGCCCGCATGCTCAGTCAGCAAGGGCGGATTTAGGGCGTAGCACAAAATTCTGCCCCAAGTACACCCGCCGCACCTGTTCGTCCGAGGCCAGCTCCTCTGCGGTCCCGTGCTTGAGGATGCGGCCTTCAAATAGCAAATACGCCCGGTCGGTGATGTGCAAGGTCTCCTGCACATTGTGGTCGGTGATGAGGATGCCGATGCCGCGCAAGCGCAGTTTTTCGACGATGCGCTGGATGTCCTCCACCGCGATGGGGTCGACCCCGGCAAACGGTTCGTCGAGCAGGATGAATTGCGGGTCTGTTGCCAGCGCACGCGCAATTTCCGTCCTCCGGCGTTCGCCGCCGCTCAGCACGTCGCCGTTGGACTGGCGGACCTTCTCCAGCCCGAATTCGCGGATCAACTCCTCGAGCCGGTCTTTTTGCTCGGATTTGGACAGCGGTTGCAATTCGAGGATGGCCATGATGTTGTCCTCTACCGTGAGCTTTCGAAAAACCGAGGCTTCCTGCGGCAGGTATCCGATTCCCATCCGCCCGCGCTTGTACATGGGCAGGTCCGTGATCTCTTGGCCGTTGACGAAGACCCGACCCGCATCCGGCTGCACCAAGCCGACGACGGCGTAAAAACTGGTTGTCTTGCCCGCACCGTTTGGTCCGAGGAGGCCCACCACTTCACCGGGGTTGACCTCAAGGGACACCCCGTCGACCACCCGACGTTTGCCGTATTGCTTCACCAATCCTTCTGCGCGCAGTGTGGCTGGGGTGTCGGCTGTTTTCATGGGTCTAAAATAAGGACGCTGCCGTGTCAAATACCTATCGAGAATCCAAGTCGAATACCCCGGCTGGCCGGATCGGCCAAGGGCAGGTCGGTGCGCCACACCCCATCAACGCGCAAAACACCAAAGATGTTTTCCAATCCGACGCTGCATTCGGAGTAGGTCCCGTTGAGTCCCGTGGTTTCTTCCGGCAGTTCCAACAATGCTTCGTGGCGTGTGTCCCAGTTGCCGGCGATTCCTTTTACCCCGATTACTTCACGCAGTTCAAGCTGCCTGAGCAGGGGCAGGTGATTGAAAAGAATGCCCTCCCCATGCCACTCGATGTTGGCGCTGACCCACTCGTCGGTTACTCGCTCGAATAGGCGCAGCATATTGAATGCCTCCTCCGTTATGAAAAATGTCCCGCTTGCCGGCACGACTTCCATCAACGGGAAAGGTGCCGTACCGAAATACTTGCCTGCAGTGGCGAGCCATTCCATTCGCCCCCACCACCCCAAGCGGACTTCGTCGTAGGCCTCTAAGGTGCACCGGGTGTAGTTGTATTGCGATCCGAGTACGTTGGGCATGGCCCAGGTGACGGTCGCGTCCAGCACGGGCCATTCCGTTCCCAAGCTGCGTCGAACGAATTCCCCGCCGACAAACCGTTCACCTTTTGCAAACCGCAGGGCGCCGGTGGCTTCGGTGGTAATCAAGCGCTCGATGGGCAGCCCCGTTTCAGGGTTGAGAAAGTTCCATTCGCCTCGCCCTCCGACCCGGCGGTGTCGCCATTCGAAAAACGCCGTGAACCCGGTGCCGAATTCATGCATAATCGACGCCTCGCTTCTGAAGACTTCCGATAGCAGATTGACGGTGTCGGTACGCAGCACTGAGGTAAATGCCTCGCCCTGTTCCAACAGGCCGACCATGCCGAATTGCTCGATGTCGTGTTTGATTTCGAAAAACGCCTCTGTTCGGGGCGTCTTGCGGAATATGAGGTCGGCCGCGACACCGGCTTTCCAGCGTTGGTCGTAGGTGCCGTACGCGGCGAATACCGAAGGCATGAACCGGGTGCTGAAGGCATTGGACGTTTGAAGGTCCAAACGGAAGCGGTTGCCTTCGGTGGGGTTTCGGGTATAGGCTGACCACCACGCACCTACTTCAAGGGGTCCCGCCAGCAAAAAGCCCGATCCGAGGAAGTACCCGGCGCTTTTGACGAACCGCCACTGGGGGAGGGACATGACGGAGTCGGTCATTTCGAAAATGCCGGCTTCGGTATCCAACAAAGGCACCGTCCGCATGCGGTTCCATTGGGCATCGGTTTTCAGGATGGCGAGCGAATCGAAGGTCATACTGCGCCCTTTGGCGAGTGCGGTGTCTTGGCCGGCCTCAGACCAGCGTTGCTCAGAAATGGAGCTGGTGCGACGGAGGTAGGCCCCAAACGATCGCTTGGCGATGCTCATGTCGAACACCACCGAGTCCGCATCGAGCATCCATCGGCTTTTTCCATTCTCCCCGGGGACCATCCGGTAGGATTGGGACCATTGCATGCCCCGGGCAAAATTGATGTTCGCCGATGGGCTCAGTTGGGCTTCTACACGTGCCAATCCCATGGTCAAGGTGTCCACCCACATTTCCCCCTCAAAGGTCATTTCGCCCTTTCGCCGTGGCATAAACGCCATGTGAAAGGTACTGCGCCCGTGGTAGTCGAGGGTGTCGAGGATGTAAAATCGATAATGCGCATTGGCCCGGTCGTGCAGTGGCGAAGTGAACGCCCGATCAAGCATCAGCAACTGGTTATCGTAGAGGTTGATTTCCGGAAAACGGCTGTTCATAGAGGCCGCAGCCAGGTCCCCGCCCGAACCGAAATCCCCGCTGACTTGGGAGGCCAGTACGTGGGTGGTTTTTCGCTTGGGCTGTGTTTGCCATTCCTCATCCGCGATGATTTCTCCAAACACCACAGGCAAAGCGCTTCGGTTGTCGTTGTGGTGCATGTAGTCAAACACGAACCCAAACGGTCCCCAATACCAAGCGTCGGCTTGGTCCGCTTCAATGTCATTGAGGTCCACTTCAATCCGGGTGTGGGTGCGCTGCCAACCGGCGGACAATGTCGCGGGGTTATTCGAAGACTTGGCTTCGATGATACGCTGTATGATCGGTTTGGCCGGATTTTCTTCTTTTCGATTGGGCCGCACTTCTGCCGCCCTAAGGTCAAAGGCTCGAGGCTCGAGGCTGATGTTGATCTGTTGAGATATGCCGCGGACCACGGCAAATGATTGGGAGGCATACCCCAGAAACGTCACCGACAAGCGGCCTGGACGCTTAGCTGTTGCGAGGGTGTATTGGCCTTGCGCATCTGTCATGGTGCCGTTTTCTCCCGATCCAAGGACGACGTTGACATACGGCAGGGCCTCGCCCGTGAGGGCGTCGAACACCCGTCCACGAACCTCCGTAACCTGGGCAGAGCTCACAGTTGAGGTGAGCACGAGGGCTGCGAAAGCCGACGCCAGGCGAAAGGCAGGGTTACGCATCTGCACGCTTGTGGTAGACGCGTTTGGCGATGAGAATGCTGAGCTCGTACAGTACGAGCACAGGCAGCGAAACCAGTACTTGGCTGGTGACATCCGGCGGCGTGATTAGGGCACTCAGAATGAGGATGGCGACGAGTGCGTGCCGACGGTATGTTTTCAAGATGTCCGGTGTAAGTAGCCCGGCTCGGCTGAGGAAGTACACCACCACAGGAAGCTGAAAGACCAGTCCGGAGGCCAACGTGATTGAGGCGACCGTCTTCATATACGACATCACCGAAATCCGTGATTGGACATCCCCTAGCTCATAGTTCCCGAGGAATTGCAGCGAAAGCGGTGCGATGACGTAGTAGCCGAAGCCCACACCCAGAAAGAACAGGATTGAGGAACTGAATCCCATGCCGCGGGCCGATTGTCGCTCGCTCTCCTTTAGCGCGGGACGCACAAACAACCAGCCTTGCCAAAAGACGAAAGGGAAGGCTGCAATGAATCCCGCAATGGCCGATACCAAGATGTGAGTCGTGAAATTGCCCAGCATTGTGGTGTTGATCAACTCGTAATTGATGCTTTCGACGCACAAGGCCTCGCCGGCACCCAGCCATTCAGACAGCTGACACCACGCACGAAACGTGACAAAATCCGCGTGACGAGGCCCAAACAGAACGACGTCGAACAACCAATCCTTGGCCAAAAAGAGCCCAATGCCCCCGGCGACGACAAAAAACGCCGCATAGAAGAGGCGCTTTCGCAATTCTTCTAAGTGGTCCAAGAAGCCCATTTCGACATCCTGCGAGGGCTGGTCATCCAGTTGGTCTAATGGCATGGGTCAAAATTAGCCTTAAATGATGCCTTCTTTGATGAGGTCGTGAAGGTGCACCATCCCCGCATATTCGCCATTTTTGGTCACGATGATCTGTGAAATGGCGTGTTGCTCCATGATGTGCAGGCCATGTACGGCGAGGTGTTCCGATTCCAACGCTTTGGGTGCGGCTGACATGAGGGCCGTAGCCGTGGTGTTGGCCTGCTGAGGGGCCTCGAGGTGTCGGCGTAAATCGCCGTCGGTGATGATGCCGACAATGCGGCCTGCTTCGAGCACGGCGGTGGCGCCGCACCGTCCTTGGCTCATTTGAAGGACCACTTCGGCCAACGTCGAATCCGGTCCTACCTGCGGGGTCCGTTTCGCATCGAGTAGGTCGCCGATGCGCGTGAACATCCGCTTGCCCAATGCCCCGCCCGGGTGCATCTCAGCAAAGTCTTCTGCTTTGAATCCCCGCGCATCCATCAAGCATGTGGCGAGCGCATCGCCCATGGCCATCTGGGCCGCCGTGCTGGAGGTCGGGGCCAAGTCCAAAGGACACGCCTCCTTGGATACGGTGGTGTCCAAAATGTAATCCGATTGCTCTGCGAGGTGAGACGTTCGGTTTCCGACCATTCCAATCAATGGTATGCTGCGGCTCTTGATGAGGGGGGTGAGGG
>CALGDB010000143.1 GCA_937884175.1 uncultured Flavobacteriales bacterium | reverse complement strand
GCTGAAATGGCGCACACCTCGAGCACAATCGGTTCGGCGGATATGGCCTCCAAATCCGGACCCCACGCTTCTTGGTAGAGTTCGAACGGCAGGTTGTTCAGCGCCTCAACAGCATCGATGTCCTGAATCAGGTACCCGCGGCAGGGCTGGTTCCACACGATGCGCGGATCGTCCTCCACGCGGGGGTTGAGCACGACGTATCCGCCGTATTCCACTTCTTCTTCCTCATCAAAGTCATCCCAATTGAAGGACTTCTGTGCCCTGACTAAGAAGTAGTCTGCGGCATCCGAGCGGTCGGGAAGGGTGAGGGTGAAGTCGATGGTTCGCGATACGTACGCGCCCTCAGATTCATCTTCCTCCAAGAATTCATCCTCCACAATGGCGGTGTATGCATAGGCGTAGCTTCCCGTGCTGTCGATGCGCTGTGGCATAACCTGCGCAGCGGTCACCGTCTCGAATTCGGGAGCCTCCACCGTGAGCGTCCAGTTTCCGTCCTCCAGTTCCACATCGGTCAATACATGTCCTAAGTTTTGCACCCAATCGGCCTCGCTGCCCCATGTGATGCTGTTTCCAGCAACGTGTTCGAGGGTGTAAACGGCTTCTTTGATCCGTTTGCTACCGATGGAGTCGAGGATGCCGGCGGAGGAGTGGGCTCGGGCCACAAGGGTGTCCGCTATAGGCCGGGCCATGAAGGTCACGGCGATCTGCGGATCGTGCTCCGGAAAGGCGATGTCGCGCACCACGCCTTCACTCAGTTTGTCGCAACCTGTGGTTCCAAGGATGAGGGCCAGAAGGAAAAGGAACTGTTTCATGGGATCAGAATTCTGCGCGCCACGCGATGGATGGGATGATGGGGAAAATGCCATACTCCCGAATGGTTCGGGATCCGTCGTCGTTTACGTCGACTAAGGAGAAAAACGGATTTAAGTTGTTGTACAGGTTGTACACGCTGAAAATCCACGACCGCTCATAGTGTTTCTTGGTCTTCAGGAAGGTCAGCGATACGTCTGCCCGGTGGTAAGGACTCG
>CALGDB010000142.1 GCA_937884175.1 uncultured Flavobacteriales bacterium | reverse complement strand
ATGGATAGCGGCGTTTCGCTGAATTGCCGCAGGCTTTGGTTGTGGGCGAGGTCGACGGCCAGCACCCACGAGTGAGTAGCCGCTGCTTTGCTTTGCGCATACGCACCAAAACTCACCGTGGGATGGAGTACGCCACCGGGCAGATTGATGTCGCGTGCACCGATGCGACCTACGCAGGCCCAATGCCAGCCCTCGGTGGTATCTACCCAAGCGGCGGGCGTGCGTTCGGGAAATCGGTGCGGCGTCTTAAATCCTGCGCTTACACGTAGGTGCACGTTATTGATACCCAAGTTTGGTAGGGCCAGTGCGCCATTCGAAAAATGGGTGAGCCCCGCGCCCACAGCCACCCAGCTTTGTTCACGCTGAACCACCTGAACCGTAGAGCCAAGGTGAATGCCTGCGTTCAGTCGGGTGCCAATGGCGATGGACAAAGGCCGTTCGATGGGATCATAGGGGGAGGTGGACCACCCCAGGCCCGTTCCTAGCTCGATATACCAACGCCGGCGAACGGGTAATTCCACCAACCACATGGCGCTCGCCATGTCCCCCAATTCTTCACTTCCTCCATTCAGCCATCCTGCTTGAACACCTTGCCAAACCGGACCGCGTTGTTGCCAGTTGTGCCGCCAACCGGTGGTGTTCCAGTTACCAATGCGGCAATTCATCTCGCGGGAATGGCCGGTCACCAGAGCGAGCATCTCGCTTCTGTGAGGCAGCGCGTACCCCAAGCTCGTCCCCACGCTCCACGTGGTTTGTTGGGCGCTGAGCGGAAAGGCGACCCATAGGCTGAGCCATAAGCCCATTTGGTGCATGTGGATTCGAAGGCAGTTCATTGTCGTCCGAATTTAGCAAGGCATACCTTTGTAACATGCACAGCACCGAAGAGAAATTAGCCGCCTTTGAACGGCTTTTGAAAATCATGGAGGACTTGCGGGAACAATGCCCGTGGGACCGTAAACAGACGTTTGAAACGCTCCGGAATTTGACCATTGAAGAGACCTATGAATTGTCCGAAGCGATCATGGATGCGGATATGGATGAGATCCGAAAGGAAACGGGAGACTTGTTGCTGCACATGGTTTTTTATGCCCAAATCGCTAGTGAAAGGCCACGCAATCAAGGAGGCTGGGACATTGCGGACAGTTTGAACGGCATTTGCGATAAGTTAATCGACCGACATCCACACATATACGGAGATGTTGAGGCTAACGACGTGGAAACGGTGAAGGCCAACTGGGAGCAATTGAAGCTAAAGGAGGGGAAAAAATCCGTATTGGAAGGCGTGCCGAAAGGGCTGCCGAGCTTGGTCAAAGCCTACCGCATACAGGATAAAGTTCAGGGCATTGGTTTTGATTGGGAACACGCTGGTCAAGTCTGGGACAAGGTGCAGGAGGAACTCGCGGAATTTCAAGCCGAGGTGGACGTCGACCCCGACCGCGCTGCGGAAGAGTTTGGCGATGTGTTGTTTGCCCTCGTGAATTATGCGCGTTTTAAGGACATCAACCCTGACGAGGCGTTGGAGCGTACCAACCGACGATTTCAATCCCGCTTTCAGCACATGGAGTCCGCCATCCAAGCCGATGTGGAGCAAGGAGGCAAAACCATGGCCGAGATGTCCCTGACAGAATTGGACGCTTACTGGGATCGCGCAAAAACAGCGCTGTCCTCGACCCCCTTTGAATAATGCGCAAAACTGCCTCCAGTGGATGTTGGTTGGGCCTGTTGAGCCTAGTGTTGATTGGGTTCGGAGGCTGCGACCGGCCCGATGCTCCGGCGTGCCTGATGAGGGCAGGAGATTGGACCGAAATCGTTGAGGAATACGCCGCAGCTCCCCGTGGATTGAAGCTGCATGACCACATGCATGTTGTCCTCGAAACGTGGGACGCTACCGCCACTGAATTGGTATGGCGTGGTCCCGAAAACGTCCTCGCACATCGGTGGTCGAGTTGGGAAGGCGACGTACTCGAAATGGGCCATGAGGACCGTTGTCAATGGATGCGTGACCTCGGCACCAACGTGGAGTTGACCATACGCGCCCCAATCATCCCTGAAATTGGTCTGCACGGGCAAGGGCGCTTCGATGCTGCTCTTGTGGATTCGACGATGGCCGTGGCCATCGACGCATGGGCGTACGCAGGTCACCTCGCAGTAATATGTGAGTTGGACAGTCTGACGATCCGGTTGCATGCCGGCGCTTGCAGTGCGGAAGCCGAAGGTACGGCCGGAACGGTATCGTTGTACGCATCTGGGTTGTCTGGGCTTCATGCGGGAGCCTTACAATCTGAGCGAGCGTTCGTCAACCAGTCCGCCCACCCTCCGCTGCAATTCCAGGCTGCAGAATATGCGTATGTCGAATTGAACAGCCATGGCAATGTGATAGGGCAGCTTCCAGAACCGATGGAATACCAAGTGATTTGTAATGGGAGTGGAGACTTGATCTGGGAGGATTGAACATGTCCATTTCTGTCTGGGTTGATGTAAATTGACAACCTATTCTTTTCCATGGCTCAGAACCTATTCCGCACAGCTGCATTGGGTGTCCTCATGGGGACCTGCGCAGTTTCTTTTTCCTTGGCACAGCAGACTCTGCAGGATGTGCCAACGCAAGTCAATGAAAGCAAATTCAAGCAGCTCGGCCAAGCGTTGCCGACTCCCAATGTCTACCGTACAGCGAGCGGAGCTCCGGGGCATGAATACTGGCAACAGCAAGTCGACTACAACATCCAGGTGACTCTGGACGATGAGAATCAGCGCATCGACGGGGAAGAGCGCATTCTTTACAAGAACAACAGCCCCGATGAACTGCGCTACTTGTGGCTGCAGCTGGATCAGAATGTCCGTGCCTTGGACAGCGACAGCTACAAGATCCGCGAATCCCGCATCAACGAACGCAGCAGTTTCGGTAGCATTCAGGACCTCGAGCCTTCCTTTGACGGAGGGTTCAAAATCCAATACGTAGGGGACGAAGCCGGCAGGCCGTTGAAGTACACAATCAACAAAACGATGATGCGCATCGACTTGCCTGCTCCGTTGAAGCCTGGAGGCTCGTTCGTGTTTGATGTGGCGTGGTGGTACAACATCAACGACCGCATGCAAGACGGGGGACGCAGCGGATACGAGTACTTCGAAGAGGAGGATAATTACCTGTACACTATCGCCCAGTTTTACCCGCGTATGGTGGTGTATATGGACAACGAGGGATGGCAAAACAAGCAATTCTTGGGCTCAGGTGAATTCACCTTGAACTTTGGAGATTACCACGTCGAAATCACCGTTCCGGCTGATCACGTAGTGGCTTCGACCGGCGTTTTGAAGAACGAAAAATCTGTGCTGACGCCGACGCAGCGAAAGCGTTTGCAACAGGCGCGTAAAACGTACGACCAGCCCGTGATGATTGTCAACGAGGACGAGGCGCGAACCGCTGAGCAGGGAAAGAAGTCAGGAACCAAAACGTGGATTTTTGATGCGGAGAATGTCCGGGATTTCGGGTGGGCGTCCAGCCGAAAATTCATTTGGGATGCCATGGCGGTCAAGGTGGGGAACAAGTCGCCGCTCGCCATGAGTTTTTATCCCAAAGAGGGCAACCCGCTGTGGGAGCAATACTCAACGAAAGCCGTCGCGCAAACCCTCAAGACGTATTCGAAATTCACCATCGATTACCCGTATCCGGTTGCCATTTCGGTGCACACCAAGTGGATTGGAATGGAGTACCCAATGATTTGCTTCAATGGGGGGCGTCCTGAACCGGATGGCACGTACACGGAGCGAACCAAAATCGGGATGATATCGGTGATCATCCACGAGGTCGGACACAATTTCTTCCCCATGATCATCAATTCGGATGAGCGCCAGTGGACGTGGATGGACGAGGGGTTGAATACGTTTGTGCAGTACCTGACTGAAAAAGAGTTTGACCGCGACTACCCCACCCGCCGGGGTGCTGCTCGGGACATTCGCAATTACATGGGCGGCGACAAATCGCGCATCAGCCCCATCATGACCAACTCGGAATCGATCTACCAGTTTGGTAACAACGCCTACGGCAAACCTGCAACCGCGTTGAACATCTTGCGCGAGACCATCATGGGCCGTGATCTCTTCGATTATGCCTTCAAGGAGTACTCCCGTCGCTGGGCCTTCAAGCACCCATCGCCAGCGGATTTCTTCCGCACCATGGAAGATGCTTCTGGTGTGGATTTGGATTGGTTTTGGCGCGGTTGGTTCTATTCCACCGACCACACTGACATCGCGCTTGATGAGGTAAAATGGTACCAGATTGATACGCAAAACCCCGAAGTGGAAGCTGCGTTTGATCGAGGAGCGGCGGCCCGCGAGCCAGCGGACATCGCGTTGATTCGCGATGAGGAATTCATCCCCACGTCCTACATCGAGGCCGACCCGACGTTGAATGATTTCTACACCACAACCGATCCGTTCATGGTGTTGGAATTGGACAAGGTGGAATACGAAGAGCGCGTGGCACAATTGTCCGAAGACGAAAAGGCGTTGCTCGCCAGTGGCAAAAACTACTACGAGATTACCTTCCGCAACGAGGGCGGCTTGGTCATGCCTTTGATTTTGCAGTTCGAATACGAAGACGGTACCAAAGAAATTCGCCGCATTCCCGCAGAAATTTGGAAGATGAGTGAGCCGACCGTGACCAAAGTATTCATGACGGAACAACCGGCAGCCCAAATCACGCTCGATCCCATGCTTGAAACAGCAGATGTGGACATGGAAGACAATTACTGGCCTCCGCGTCCCCAGCCAACGCGCTTTGAGTTGTTCAAGTCAGAGCGAGGACGCCGCAGCAGCGGTGGTGGTGAAAACCCCATGCAGCGAGCACGCCGCGACGCGGAGATGCAGTCTGGAGGGGAGTGATCATCCCTGCAGGGATTCCCATAGCAGCAGCAGGATAACCAGTGCCCCTAAGACCAGTCCCCACCGGTTGCGCCTGTTGAGCCGTTCGCCCAAGAAGAGGACTGAGGCAGCAGCGCTCAGTAGGATCACTCCGAGGTTGTTTACGGGCATAACACCGCTGCGCGCGAGGTTGATCTTGTTGTAGGTCTCGAGCAGGAAATACAGGGAGCCAAAATTGATGATGCCAAGGCCTACACCGGCCAGCAAGGTGTTCCTTGACGGAGCCTGCAATTGGCCGGAAAAGGCGAGCCAAGCGACACCTGCGATACACGCCGTCGTCAGCGGCAAAGAAGCGAACATGTACCGGTGTTCCACAGATTGCATGTGGGCTTTCCCCGAGTAGGCGGCAAACATCAAATCAATGCATCCGCTGCCGACAAAAATGACCAGCGGCACGACCCAACGAGTTGCCCCATGCTGCACCTTCCGTTCTTCCTCCTTCCATGAAGCCAAAACAATCGCGGGGGTGGCGAGCGCGATGGCCACCCCTTTTTTCCAGGTCAATGTATCCAGTGGGTCAAAGGCCAAGAACAGGGCCACAGGCAACACCATGCTCAATTTTGACGCAATGGATGTGACGGTCAGCCCAAGCGTTTGGGTAGTGCGTGCAATCAGTTGAAATAAGTAAATGAAGAGCAAGCCCATGCCCAAGGCAACCCACACCCAAGGCTCCGATTGAACGCTCGTAAAAAGGGCCGATCCTCCACACAGCACCCAACCCAACGCGGCTGCAACGCCGTAGTTGAGCGCGATGGCTTGGAGCGTGTGGACCTCCCAGTGTTGAAAGCGTTGAAACAGGACGAATATTCCTGTGGACATTGCGATGCTGATGAGCAGGTAAATCACCCGGCGAAGGTAGGGTATCCGTCAATCCGATGCGTGACGCGAATGGAGCCGATTGGTCCATAGATCGACACCCAGTTGTCCTGAAGACGCCATGCCATGCGGGAGGGGGAGGGAATGATCGGGGATAGACGGTGCAGGCAAACCACCGCCGGTTGCTGCGGGACTCCTCCAGCACTTGATTTCATTCCAAGCGTCTTGCTTGAGGAAGTCGTTAAGCACGGTGGCGCCACCCTCGACCAACAAGCTGGAGAGGTTGAATTCGGCATAAAGCCGCTCCAGCAGGGCATCCAGCCCGTCCTTGACCTCCCAGTGGCAGTTGTGCTTCGTTGCAGGGCTTTTGGTCGGTCCAACGACGTAAACCAAATTACTGTTGCGCTGAATTAGTGCGTGCTCCATGTTGATGAGGCCATCAGGATCGAGCAGTACAATGCGTGGAGAAGGTGCCTCGATGCTGCGTACGTTGAGTTGAGGCGTGTCCACCAAAGCGGTATTGGCGCCAACGACGATGCCCTGTTCCAACGCGCGCCATGTGTGTGTCAAAGGGCGAGCTGTTTCCGCCGTAATAGGGAACCCGCCGGCGCCAGGATTGCGCTCTTGTAGTGGCCTGCCGTCCATAAAGCCATCTCGGGATTCAGCCCATTTGAGGACGACCCACGGACGCTTAGTTTCTGCATTCCATAAAAACCGACGGTTCTGCCAAGCCAATTCGACTTCGAGGCAACCAACCTCCACTTGAATGCCCGCGGCCCGGAGTCGT
>CALGDB010000141.1 GCA_937884175.1 uncultured Flavobacteriales bacterium | reverse complement strand
CGGGCTGCGAATTCTGGATGTATCCAATGCTGCATATGGCGATTTAGAATTGGTTGGTTATTTTGACACGAATCCCGAATCTGACGCACCACAAATGACCGGTACATGGAGCAATTACCCGTACTTTCCAAGTGGTAATATTGCGGTGAGTACATTCACGCACTTTTTCATGCTTCGCCCGAGTGATGCAATTGCACCGAATACGGTTTCAATCGACGAACCAGCGGTCGAGGAGAAAGCGGCTGTTTATCCCAATCCTGCGCAATCCACGATTCAGCTCGAGGGTTTTACCGGTGAACACAACCTTGCGCTATTTGGCATGGACGGGCAATTAATCAAGGTATGGGAAGGACTACCAGGTACAGCCGGTCTGATCCTGATGGTTGGGCACTTGTCCGAAGGCGTGTACGTGCTGAAAGGAATGGAAACTGGACGGTCGGCCCGCTTCGTTATGGCGGAGTAATCCGCTCATGTCTCGCCGCGAAGGGCCCGGTGCAGCGTAACCACTTGGCGCGCCTCAGCAACGTCATGAACCCGCAACAGGTGTGCGCCGCGCTCCAATGCCCACGCGTGCAGCGCGGTAGTTCCGTTCAAGGCGGTTTCGGGCTGACCATTTAAGGTTTTGTAAATCATTGATTTTCGGCTAACACCGACGAGCAAAGGGGCATTTAAGACCTCGAACTGGTCAAGTTCACGAAGAAGTTGGAAGTTATGGGTCGCGGTTTTCCCAAAACCAAATCCAACGTCCACGACCTGTTGTTGGACGCCTTGCTGTGCGAGGCTGAGCATTCGGTCTTGAAGCCAGTGTAGGACCTCTGTAGTGATGTCTTTGTAGGTGGGCTGCTCCTGCATGGTAGACGGCGTACCCTGCATGTGCATAATGGCGTACGGCGCATTGAATTGCGCGATGACCCGGGCCATGTTGGCATCACGGGACCCGCCGAATATGTCATTGACCATAAATGCTCCTGCTTCGAGTGCTTTGAGTGCCACCTCGTGGTGAAATGTGTCCACGCTGATGAGTGCTTCGGGAACGGCATCGAGCAGCCCTTTGATGGCCCTTTCGATGCGCTGCCATTCTTCTTCAGCCCCCACCTCAACAGCACCTGGACGAGACGACTGCCCGCCAACATCAAGTACGTCGGCACCTGCAGCAAGCATGTGCTGACCGGTTTCCACTGCTGCCTTTGCTGACGCAGCACGGCTGCCTTCGAAGAATGAATCAGGAGTGCAATTCAAAACGCCCATGATGCGGGGAGTGCTGAATGCGAGTGTTCGGGATCCGTTTTGGAGTTGATAAATCGATGAAGACATTGCTGTGTCGGTGGATTCAGGCTTCAAGGTGCGTTGTATCTTGGCGCAAGATATTCTAAGATTGACGGCTGTGAGTACGATTGAAGAAACGCTGAAGCAATATGACCGTGCATTTGCCCGGTGCTCCGAACTCTTCGAAGCGAAAACTTCGGACTATGGGACGGCTTGGCGTATTTTGCGGCCTTCTTCCCTGACCGACCAACTTTTCATTAAGGCCAATCGCATCCGAACCATCGAGGAATCACAAGAGGCCATGGTGGATGAGGGCATCGATTCCGAATTCATCGGCATCGTGAACTACAGTTTGATGGCCATGATTCAATGCGGTCTGCCGGAGGGGCATCCCATGGAATTGCCAGCCGCCGAGGCGGTTGAACGCTACCACGCAGCCTTTCAATCAACGCGCCAATTGATGATTGCAAAGAACCACGATTACGGAGAAGCCTGGCGGGACATGCGCGTGAGCTCGCTGACAGATCTCATTCTAATGAAGGTCCTTCGAGTAAAACAGATCGAGGATCACGAAGGTGTGACCAAGGTATCGGAAGGTGTTGAAGCCAATTACCAGGATATGGCCAATTATGCCCTTTTCGCGTTGATTTTGCTCGAATTAACGGGAGAATAGACAGGCAACCAAGCGGTTCGAATTAATTTCGATTGAAATTCATACTCATGTGGAACACCATAATTAAAATCTGCCGCCTTTTGGTTGGGTCGCTCTTCATCGTATCTGGACTCATCAAGGCAAACGATGCCTTGGGTTTCATGTACAAACTCGAAGAGTACTTTGAACCCGGAGCTTTAAACCTTCCCGGATTGACGGAATGGGCCTTGCCGCTGGCGGTGTTCATTTGCGCGGGAGAAGTCTTGCTTGGCGTAGCTATGGTCATCGGTGCGTTGCCACGGCTCACTGCGACTCTTACGGGTGTGATCATGGCGTTTTTTACATGGCTCACCTGGTACACGGCCAACTGCGATCCGTTCGGCACTAAGATGATTACCGATGCCCTCGGCGCTCTCGTTGAGATCGACAATCAATGCGTTTTGGCGTGTGGGTGTTTTGGAAACGCCATTCCGCTGACGCCTTACGAAAGTTTCATCAAGGATCTGGTTCTGTCTGCGTTGACGGTGCCGATTCTGCTGGGTGCGTTCACAGACCGCATCGGACTGAACGACAAGCGAACGGGTATGTTCATGATTTCGGGGAGCCTAGTGTTGATCTACCTATTCGGTGAACTCATGTTGGAATGGAATTTCCCCGTTCTTTTTGCGGCCATTTCTTACACTGTTGCAGAGGCCCTGAAAACCCGAATCAGCAGCGAGCACAAAGAATGGATCATGGCGGCGGGAGTGACTGTGGTCTGTGTCGCCTTTCAAATGCATACCCTCAATCACCTGCCGCTCAAAGATTACCGTGCGTATGCCGTGGGAGAGAGCATCATCGAGAATCGAAAGTCAGCGGAGGAGTTGGGGCTGCAGGGGCCTGTTTTTGCCACCGAGTACACGTTCCGAAATGTCAATACGGGCGCGGATACGGTTGTGTTGAGCAGCGATTGGCTCAACATTTACAACGAACCTTGGTTCAAATCCACGTATGAGACGGTTTCCTTCGATGGAAAGGAAGTCAAGGTGTCCGACGGCTACGAGCCTCGCATCCTCGATTTTCAGATCAATGATCACCTAGGTGACGATCGTGCCGATGAATTCCTGAATTACGATGGAAACGTGCTGCTTTACGTGTCCAAGGATTTGGAGAACGCCAATACTCAGAACCAAGCCGAGATGAACGCATTGGCCAGTGCAGCAGACGAGGACGGGTGGTTGAACGTTGGATTGACCAACGCACCGTGGGAAGAGAACCGCGCTTTCCAAGAGGCGCACGATGTCACGTACGGGATGTTCACTTGCGACCAAACCGAACTGAAGATTGTGGTGCGCTCCAACCCCGGCATTGTGTGGTTGAAGGATGGCGTGGTCCAACAGAAATGGGCGTGGCGCGACGTTCCGTCTTGGGAGGAGTTAGGCCAGCAATAATGGGGCGTAAGGTGCTGCATGGATTGGGCGTGTTGTGGGGAACCCTGACGCTCGTGTTCATGTTGTTTGCGATGGCCCCGGACCCTGCACGTCAACTGGCGGGGCAAAATGAATCCG
>CALGDB010000140.1 GCA_937884175.1 uncultured Flavobacteriales bacterium | reverse complement strand
TCGTCAGCGATGAAGGCAGCAATCATCTTCCCGCCTTTGAGCATGATTTTTTCCATTCCTAAGTACTCGGCCAACCACCGCAATCGAATGGTTTCGATCAGGTCCTCCGTTTCCTGCGGCAAGGGTCCAAACCGGTCCTCGAGCCGTTCCTTGAATTCCACCAAATCTGACGCTTTGTCCAGATCGTCGAGCTCGCGGTACAGCGAAATGCGTTCGGGAATGTCGGATACGTAGTGATCGGGGATCATCAGTTGGAAATCCGTCTCGATGGCGGCTTCCGCGACAAAGCGCTGGCTGGCTTTGTTCTCCTCTTCAAACAGTTCGGCGAACGACTCTTGCTTGAGTTCTTGAACAGCTTCGGCGAGGATCTTTTGGTACATGTCGAAACCTAATTCCGAAATGAAACCGCTTTGTTCGCCACCGAGGAGGTCGCCGGCACCACGGATGTCGAGATCGCGCATGGCGATTTGGATGCCGCTGCCGAGGTCGCTGAATTGCTCAATCGCCTGGAGACGTTTGCGGCTTTCGTCGGGTAACAAACTAAGAGGTGGCGATAGGAGGTAGCAGAAGGCCTTTTTGTTCGAGCGCCCAACACGGCCACGAAGTTGGTGCAGGTCACTCAGGCCGAATTGATGTGCATCGTTTATGACCATGGTATTGGCATTACTAATGTCAATGCCCGATTCAATGATGGTGGTGGCGATGAGAACGTCGAAGGCGCCGTCGATGAATCGGGCCATGACGTCTTCAAGTTGCTTGCCATCCATTTGGCCGTGGCCGATTCCGATGCGTGCATCCGGGACCAGTCGGGAGACCATACCGGCGACTTCTTGGATGTTTTTTACCCGATTGTTGACGAAGTACACTTGGCCACCTCGGCTGAGTTCGTAAGCTATGGCGTCTCGGATCAACTCTTCGTTGAATGACGAAAGGGTGGTCTCGACGGGCTGGCGGTTGGGCGGAGGCGTGGCAATTGTGCTCAAGTCGCGGGCGCCCATCAAGCTGAACTGCAACGTCCGAGGAATGGGCGTGGCTGTGAGAGTCAAGGTGTCGACGTTGGCCCTGATGGTCTTGAGCTTGTCTTTGACCGCTACTCCGAATTTTTGTTCTTCGTCAATGATGAGCAGGCCAAGGTCTTTGAACTCGACACGCTTACCGACGAGTGCATGTGTACCCACCAAAATGTCGACTTGGCCATCCTTCAGTTTCTTCAGAGTTTCGGTGAGTTTTTTCCCCGTTTTGAAGCGGTTGATGTAGTCCACGTTGACCGGAAAATCGCGCAAGCGCCGCGTGAAGCTGCGGTAGTGCTGCATAGACAGAATGGTGGTCGGAACGAGGACGGCAACCTGTTTTCCGTCGGCTGCGGCCTTGAAGGCAGCGCGGATGGCAACTTCGGTTTTTCCAAAGCCCACATCACCGCATACGAGGCGGTCCATCGGGGTGGAGCGCTCCATATCTTTTTTGACGGCGTGGATGGCCGCCCGTTGATCCGGCGTTTCTTCGAACATGAAGCTTGCCTCAAGTTCATGAAGCATGTAGTTATCCGGCGAAAACGTAAACCCTTTTGATGATTTTCTCTTGGCGTACAACTTCAATAAATCAAATGCCAATTCCTTAACGCGTGACTTGGTTTTGGCCTTGGTCGCTGCCCATGTGCCTGTGCCGAGTTTGGAGATTTTTGGGGCGGTGCCCTCCTTTGACGAGTACTTCGAAATCCGGTGCAGGGAATGAATGTTAACGTACAAGACGTCGCCTCCGCGGTAGCTCAAGCGGATGGCCTCCTGTTCCTTGCCGTTGACGTCGATTTTTTGCAAGCCTCCAAACTGTCCAATGCCGTGGTCGATGTGCACCACGTAGTCGCCAGGTTGAAGGGCTGAGAGCTCTTTTAGGGTCAGGGCCTGCTTGCTCTTTTTGAAGCCTTCTTTCAGCCGGAAACGGTGGTAGCGTTCGAACAGTTGGTGGTCCGTGTACACCAATAACTTGAGCTGTTTGTCGACAAAGCCCTGGCTCAGCTCAATCGGAATGGGATGATGCGGCACCTCGGCTTCGCGGTCTGAGAAGATGTCGTGCAGCCGCTCGATTTGCGTTGCCTGCCCGGCGACAATGACGTTGTGGTAGCCTTGTCGGTGGTTGGCTTGCAGGTTGGAGGTGATTAAGTCGAAGTTCTTGTTAAAACTTGGCTGCGGGATCATGTCCCAGTCGATGACTACCCGGTTTGGAAACGTCGTCCCCCCATCGAACTCCACAACGTGGAAGGGTTCGAGCAGGCTTTCCAACCGTTCCGGTGCGATGAACAAGGCTTCTGGCGGGGTGAATTTGACCGCATCCGAAAGGCGTTCAAATGCGCTCTCTGCGCGTTCCACGGCCTTTTCCAATTGGCGTTCCGTGCGCTTGGCATCGGCCATCCAAATGCGCGTGTCGGCCGGGATAAAGTTGAACAGCGGTTCGACGGATTCGTGGAGGCTTTGGTCGCCGATGTTGGGTACCACCACTGCCCTGGTCATCTTGTTGACGCTGAGCTGGGAGATGGGATCAAACTTCCGGATGGAGTCCACTTCGTCGCCAAAGAACTCAATGCGGTAAGGATGGTCAAACGAGTAGGAAAACACATCGACAATTCCCCCTCGCACCGCATATTGCCCTGGTTCGTAGACAAAATCGACTTTGCTGAACCCGTATTCGATGAACACCTCGTCGAGGAAGTCCATACTGTACTTCTCGCCTAAGGCCAGGGCAAAGGTCTGCTCGGAGAGCTCGCGCTTGCTGATGACTTGCTCGGCAATGGCTTCTCCGAAGGTGACAATGGCGAGTCCTTTGCCGTGGCGATTGATCTCGTTGAGAACTTCGGCGCGCATGGCGATGTTGGCGTTTTCCGTCACCTCTTCTTGGTATGGCACCCTTGCAGAACGCGGGAAAAACAGCACGTTGTGGGTGTCGCCGATTAGCTGTTGCAGGTCATTCAGGAAATAGGCGGCTGATTCCTTGTCGTCCAGGACGAAGAGGTGGCTGGACGCTTCGCGCAGGGCAGAATCGTCAGCCATCTCCCCACCGGGGCTCAATATCGAAGCCGCGAGTAAGGCTGGTGCTGACCCCACGATTCCTTTGAGTTCTACCTTGGCACCGTCGTTTTCCCAGCACGCGTTGAGCAGGTGAGCGCGTCGGTCGGATCGGTAAAAATTCAGGAGGTCGTCAACGCGCATTTTGCCAGCTATCAGGGGGCAAATTTAGCCCGTCTTTTCGGTGTCGAGCCAACATGAGCGCGGTCCGTGCACCATGTTTACGCTTCCTACATAAAAAGGCGATCGCTCGTGCAAATGTTTCGGCTGCTTGGTCAAAATATCCCCGGCATTTTCCTCCGCTATTCCTCCAACATGTTGCGTTGTCCGGATAGGAAGGGGAACTCAGCCTGCGTATCCATGATGAATTCCTGGAGGGTAATCGCTTTCGAC
>CALGDB010000139.1 GCA_937884175.1 uncultured Flavobacteriales bacterium | reverse complement strand
GAAAACCTTGACTTTAACCATACCGCAAACTTAGGCTGTGCGGTGTTCGATGACAACGGGTACCGCCGTGGCCTGCGCTTTTTCTGAAAATTGGAAGGCATGGCGGATGCGGTGCGCCGCTCGCTCATAATCTGCCTCGTTTCGTGCATGCACCATCGCCAACGGCACATCGGCATCGGCAATCGATCCACAGCGCAGCCACCCCGTACATCCCACAGCATGGTCAATGGATTGGCCCGCGTGGGTCCGGCCACCGCCCAAATCCACCACCGCCAAACCAAGTTGACGGGTATCCACACGCGTGAGGGTTTTGCCCCACTCTTCAGCTCTAGCCATCACCGGTCGAACGACGGGTGCATTCGCAAGGTGCTTCAGATTGGACAGCAAATCCGCAGGGCCACCCATCGCAGCGATGGATTGGACAAAACGCTCTGCCGCTGTTCCGTCCGACAGCACGCGATCCACAGCGCTTGCTCCATCGCTCTCAGAGGCAAACAAGCCTGATAAGCACCCGTTACGAATGGCCAGTGCCTTGGTTACCTCATGCAGCCTTCCTTCCGTGATTTCACCCCGTAATAAGCTTATGGCCTCTTTCACCTCAAGTCCGTTGCCCGCGGCATCCGCCAGCGGTTGGTTCATGTCGGTGAGCAACGCTTCTGTGGGCATACCGGCTTGGGTTCCCACCGCACAGAGCGAGTCCGACAGCTCACGTGCTACGGTCATGTCTGTCATGAACGCCCCATTCCCGACCTTGATGTCCATCACCAACGACCCGAGTCCTGCCGCGAGTTTCTTCGACAAGATGCTGGCCGTGATCAATCCGGATTGTTCCACCGTCGCCGTCACATCGCGGGTGGCATACATGCGACGGTCGGCCGGCGCAAAATCATCGGTTTGGCCGGCGATGGCAAATCCGCACCGCTTGACCGCTTGGCGAAACGTCGACTCGTCCGGGGCGATAGTGTATCCTGGGATGGACTCCAGCTTATCAATTGTCCCACCCGTGTGTGCCAATCCACGACCAGCAATCATGGGCACATAGCCGCCACATGCAGCCAAAATCGGGGCCAGCACGAACGACACCGTATCGCCGACACCACCCGTGGAGTGTTTATCCAATACAGGCCCCCCCAATCGTTCGGCGTCCCAGCTGAGCACTTGGCCCGAGTCGCGAATGGCCAACGTGAGGTCGGTGCGCTCGCGGTACGAGAGGTCTTGAAAAATCGAGGCCATAGCGAACGCCGCAATCTGCGCATCAGTTACTTCTCTTTCGGTTACCCCCTTTATGAAACGTTGAATTTCAGCTGTGCTCAAGGCGTGGCCTTCCCGTTTCTTTCGTATGATTTCCGGAATCAACATGGTCGGTTTCCTGCCGTTTATAGCGACAAAAACAGCCCTGCAATCGTTGCCGACATCAGGTTGGACAAAGTCGCCGCGAATACTGCCTTGAGGCCAAAGCGCGCGATATCTTGGCGGCGCGATGGAGCCAAAGACCCCAATCCGCCCAACAGAATGGCTATGGACGACAAGTTGGCAAATCCACAGAGGGCGAACGAAACAATGGCCTTGGTCTTCTCGCTCAGGACCACCTCGGCACCTTCAGCCAAGTAGGGAGCGAAATTCAAGTAGGCCACGAATTCGTTGACAATGAGTTTTTGGCCGATGAACGAACCGGCCACGATGGCTTCATGCCACGGCACACCAATCAAGAAAGCCAGCGGCGCAAATACATAGCCCAAAATCAATTCAAGGGTCAATTCCGGGTGATTGAAAAATCCTCCGACGCCGCTGAACAGACCGTTGACCAGTGCAATCAAGCCCACAAAGGCTAGTAACATAGCACCGACATTCAACGCCAGTTTGAGGCCTGAGGCCGCACCGTTGGCCGCCGCGTCGATGACATTCACCGATTGTCCATCCAACTCCTGATTCATTTCTTCAGCGGACAAGGCCTCCTTGGACTCTTCTGTCTCCGGGTAAATG
>CALGDB010000138.1 GCA_937884175.1 uncultured Flavobacteriales bacterium | reverse complement strand
GGCTTCGAACGTTGGCGACCGTACGGTTGTTATTATCCGTTGCGGTCTCTACAAAAATAGCGATGCCGTGCGGTGCGTACCCTTCGAAATTGACTTCCTTGTAGTCGGAGGTATCCTTATCGGTCGCTTTCTTAATGGCCCGCTCAACATTGTCCTTCGGCATGTTAGCCGCTCGGCAATTCTGCAGCACTGCGCGCAACCGAGGGTTCATATCAGGATCGGAGCCATTGCCTTCACGAATGGCTATGATGATGTCTTTGTTCAACCGCGCGAACGTTTTGGACATCGCCGCCCAACGCTTGAATTTTCGTGCCTTACGAAACTCGAATGCTCTCCCCATGGATCAATGCTTTGCGCAAATATCGCACCTTCAGGCTATTTGGCAATTCGCTTGAGGCCTTGACGAAAATTCCTGCTAATTTTGAAGCAATGCGACGTTTTGCACTTTTTATCCTCGTGGCTGTTCTAGCGGCGTGCCGCTACAATGTAGAAGAATCGCTCTATGGATTAAATTGTCCCGATGTCATCCAAACGTACGAAGGCAGTGTACGTCCATTGTTGGAGGCGCATTGCTCGGGTTGCCACAGCGGGGCCTTTCCAGAAAGTGGCCTCGACCTCACCACCTATGCCTCTGCCCGTCAGGCCACCTTGGAGGGGTCGCTGCTTGATGTGTTGGTTTTGCCCGAATCCAATTCACTCTCCATGCCGCCCAACGGAGCGTTGGACTCGTGCCAGATCGCCCTTTTGCAAAATTGGGCCGCGTTGGGAGCCCCTGAATTCTGAACCATGTACAAATCCATCCTCCTACTCGTTGCCATCGTGTGTAGCCTGCCGCTTGCCTCAAACGCTCAACAATACCTTACACGGGAAGGGCACGTGAGGTTTTTCTCAACCACACCCATTGAAGACATCGAAGCCCACAATCAGCAGTTAACGGCCTTACTTCAAGCAGACGGCGCCTTTGCATTTCGAGTGCCTGTGCTGGGTTTTCGCTTCAAAAAATCACTGATGGAAGAGCACTTCAACGAGAACTACCTCGAATCGCATGCCTACCCCAACGGCTCGTTTGAAGGCAGCATTTCCGATTTTGATGCAGGCTTGCGGAACGGGGAGCAGCACGATGTCGTGGCCAAGGGGTCTTTGACCATCCACGGGATCGTCCAGGAACGCGAAATCCCATCAAAAGTCCAGTGGAATGGAACCGGGTGGGACATTGAATCGGTATTTGTGGTGGCACCTGCCGACCACGACATCATCATCCCCAAAGTGATGCGAAACAAAATCGCACAGTCCATCGAAGTCACGGTAACCGCCACTCTATTCCCACGCTGATGCGAACACTCCTTGCAATCATTCTGGGCGGTATCTTGACCGTTGGCTCACCGGACGGTGCAGCAAAGGCCCAAAGCCTTTTGGACGGCATTGGAGTCGCTCCGCTCGTCGTCACCCCTGTCTCCGCTACGTTCAAAGACACGCGAATCATCAACGTCCAGAGCAACGAGACGCCTGGGAAGAACGTACTTCACTTTGTCATCGCCCACCGCTTTGGCCAAATCAACGAAGGCGCCTACGCTCTGTGGGGGCTGGATAACGCCAGTATGCGCATGGCCTTCGACTATGGCATCACCGATCGATTGGCCGTCGGCATCGCGCGCAGCACCTTTCAAAAAACCTATGAGACCAGTATTAAATGGCGGGCGTTGCGGCAAAACTCAGACGACAGCATGCCCGTTAGCGTAACGCTGTACTCGGTGGCCATGGCCAATGGACTTAAGTGGAGCGATCCCACACGCGAGAACCTTTTCTCTTCGCGGTTGAGTTACGTGAACCAGGCCATCCTCGCCAGAAAATGGAGTTCCAAACTGAGCACCGCTCTGATTCCGTCGTTTATCCACCGTAACTTGGTAGAGACCCTCGCCGATGCCAATGACCAATGGACCTTGGGAGCTGGGGCGCGTTACAAGTTGACATCTCGTGCGAGCATTAACGCCGAATACCACTACGCTATCGCGGGATTGCCGACGGATCACGTGAACAGTTTATCAATCGGTATAGACATTGAAACAGGAGGTCATGTTTTCCAGCTGCATGTCACGAACTCGCAAGGCATGTTCGAACGGGCATTCCTCACCGAGACCGGGGGAAGGTGGCGAGACGGCGCACTTTATTTCGGGTTCAATTTGAGCCGCGTCTTTGATTTGTAAATGCCTCTGAAATGAATGCACAGTTTTCGGTTCGCATCCAAGTCTCTTTGAGCGATTGATTGCGGTCGTTTGAACCAACTGAGCACAGGGTTGTTCGAATGGCGTGTCTCATTCCGTCACGTTTTTCATTGTTGGCAATCCGCATGCGGATCGTTCGGCATTCATTGACGCCATTCAGCCTGCCCTACAACCCCTCAGTATGGAGTGGGTTTCGCTGGCCGAGGACGCCACCGATGGCCACTTTGATGTCCCGGCCTTTCAAGCGCGCCTTACTGCAGCTTCCACGCTGGTTCTGCACTTTCCCTTGTACTGGTACAGCCCACCAGCCTTGGTGAAGCATTGGTTGGATTCCATATTGACTCCCGGTTGGGCTTTTCCAAGCGAAACATCTAAGCTGCGAGGTAAAACCTTGCTGGTCAGTGTGACCACAGGCGCTGCACTTTCCACTTTCCAACCGGACGGATCTAATGGTTCCACCCTTGAGGAACTGCTGCTGCCTTTGGAGCGATCGGCTGCGTACTGCGGCATGCATTGGGGTGGAATCGTTGCTTCCCAATGGAACCCGGCGACCACCGATGCAGCGACATTGAACGCCAGTGCAGAACGCCACGCGGCCGTGCTTGTCGAGCGCCTCATCGCACTAGGGTAATCGAGCCCTTCAAGTCCTCTTTGCCGGGAATGGTGAGAACGTAGTAGTACGTCCCTTCGGCAACGCCTTCCGCGCGCCAGTTGTTCCCATAGTTGCTTTTTTGGTAAACCAAGTTACCCCAACGGTCAAAAATATTAAGTTGGTTGCCCGGGAAGCTGGTCAAGTACTGGAAGACAAGTTCGTCGTTTTGTTCATCCCCATTTGGCGAGAAAACATTCACGACCTCTACATCGCACCCCACCACCTCCATGGCAACGGATTGGGAATCGCCGCAAAGGCCTTCCACAGTGTAGGTTAGTTCAAGAACACCTACCCCTGCTTGCATCAGATCGATGGTCCCAAAGTCGGAAAGGCAGCCATCGCAATTGGCGATCCACACTCCTCCCGGCCAAGCCACGCCCGGCTGCAAGCCTTCAAGGGCCAGACACACCCAGTCGGGTAAATTCACCGAAGCATCGGCTTGAGGGACCACCACCACATCCACCTCGTCCGTATCTACACAGACGTCATCGATGGTGTATGATACCGTGTAGGCGCCAGCACCGACCGTCGGATCGAAGGACGCACCAACAAGGCAGTCGTCGCAATCCGAACTCCACACCCCCCCTGACTCCGCTGCCGCTAGCGGCTGGAGGTCACCGCTTTCGCACAAATCAGGCACAGCGTCAATGGTGGCATCGACTGAGGGAGCTACCGTCACTTCACCGGTGAAGGGAACGCTACACGGATGGTCAAATTCAAACTCGACAATGACCGTTCCAACTTGGTTAGCTGCAAACGCTCCCGTGTTTTCATCGGTGATGCATTCAGGGCAATCGCTCGAATTCCAATCGCCCGTCGCGTTGGTCGTATACGCATCGGGAATGTCAGCATCAAACGTATATGTCAAGTTGGCGGTGCTGCCGATACACAGCGGATCGATGGCGGTGAATGTCGCTTCGAGTAATGGACGGATGTCCACCGTCCACGTCGCCGTGTCCGCACACGCACCGTTAGCAACACTGTATTCAATGGGCAGGATTCCAATAGGCGCAACGGCGACATTGAGTAAGCCAGAATTGGAGAGGCAATCCGGACAGGGTGCTGACCAAATTCCGCCTGCTACATCGACGGCCAATTGAAAATCTTCAGCTGTTTCACAGAGCGAATTTGGAACATTCGACGCCCCGATGGCCACGCTCTCATTGACTTCCACTTGAATTTCATCTCCCACAGGGCAATACGAATCCGGCATGAACGAGACGGTCCAGGTGCTCGGATCTTGGCCGGATGGGTTGAACGCCCCGGTTAAAGAGTCTATGCAGCCGAAGCAATCCGACGACCAAAACCCGGGAAAGTTCGACTCGAAAACCACGGTATCATCCTCGCATAGCAGGGAGGGCCCCGTTATCACACCTGCTTGCTCTTCCGAAACCCCCACCTCAATCGACGTATCACCAGGACACACTCCCAACGTGGTAAACGTAACGGTATTCAAGCCCTCATCGGCTTGGTCAGCGAAAAATACGCCGGTATTCGGAATGATGCACCCTCCGCAACTCGCCGACCACGTTCCAAAGGGCGGTGTGGCATTGAAGTCAAAAAACTCATCGTCACACAACGCCTCTGTGCTCGCCGTAAGCTGTGGCGAGGGTGTTGCTGCAACGAACACCTCAGTTTCTTCCACGTCGTCAATGCATGTACCAGCTAAAACGTGCGTGATCGCAAGCCAACCGCTTCCGGCAATGGCTGGATCGATGGTTAGCGTCGCTTCGTCAAAGCAACCGTCGCAATCTACAGTCCATTCACCCGAGCCCTCGTTGGGGATCAGTACAATAGGATCACCACCGGAGCACACAGGTGTTGGCCAATCAAAGCCGGCATCCGCGTCACTGACTGCTGTGATGTTAAACTCATCGGAAACGACTTGGATGTAATCGTCAACGTTTGGCTCTGGGCCGTCGTAATCTTCGACGCAAAATGAGGTCGATCCGTTGTCCCCCGATTCTAGCGTATAAGTGCCAACCACCGCTCCATCCGGAGTGGTGATGGTAAGGGACGCGCTGCCCCAACCATTGCCCGCCGAGTCGAACATCTCGAGGGTGTAACATCCGTTGGGGAGGCACACGTCATCTGTATAAGGCGCTCCGCCTTCCAGCAGGGTGGCTCCGTTCTCGGACAAGATTACCCAATCGATTTGATTGTTCGTGAAGGCCGAACCTGTCGATGAGACGCCGATGTCATAAGGGGTACAAAATTCATCAGATGGTAATTGCGCAAACCAACCGGTCAAGGTCGTGGACTCCGTGGTGCAGTAGTCGAGGGTATCTCCCATGCCTAGGTAGTCATCGCCTTCGTACCACAGGGTGGTGCCCTCGACGACTTCACCGGAAGAAAACCGCCAAGCCTCGTTGGCGGCGCTCCAGTTTCCAGTATTGTAACCATCAGGCGAGATACCAATTGTTCCCGGCTGGTTCATGATGCCGATCACCGCGCTGCCCCATCCACATTGCGGACGGTTACCTAGGTAAACCTCAATTACATTGGTGCCCTCGTACAGGACGACCTCCGCACTGACTTGCTGGCTTGTGCAGCTGAATTGGCAAACGGCATTCCATGTGACGACGAATTCTCGGCAAGGCGCTGTTCCGTAAGTGTCGTACCGAACATTACCACAAGTGCTAGGATTCAAGTCGCTGTAAATGCCCATCACACTGTTGTTGGGCAAATTCTGGTTGGGGTTGGTGCCGTTGGGATTATACCCTGCTGTTTCGCCTGTATCAAAGGAAAACCAACCATTGCTCGAAATTCGGCACTCGGTATAGTTGTTGCCGAAGAATTCGAACGTAAAGCCCAATGGTATGATTGAACTGTACACGTCGTCCCCCGTATTGATGGCTACACTTCCTTGGTTGAACGGGTGCGGCAACGCATACTCAATCTCCTCCACTATATATTCCGTGCCGCCCGTAGCCACCGTCGCAATGCTCGGTGACACGAGCGTCAAGCACGAGTCTGCACACGTAATTTCTACATCCTCGCCGATGTCAAACGCCCCAAAATTGGCACATTGCGACAAAAGCATCTGCGGAATCAAAACAAGAACAAAGATGATTCCCATGAATGACCATGGCTGTGAAGGATAGGATGGAAAATCAACTTTCATGTAGGTACTTCCTGCGTGTTGAACAATTCCTACGTTTGGAAAGTTGCACAATCACAAGATAATAAGAATCATGCGTATTGACCTTCATTGGATATCCATCTCGGGCCTGCTAATTTTGATAGCCATTGGCCTGAGTGCTTGGAAATTATACAAAAGCTCAGCCACCTACGCACCTCAACCTGCAATGGAGAATTTTCATGACCTCAGCGCCAAAACCATCGAAGGCGCGACCTACGACTTTGCCAAACTGAAAGGCAAGCGCGTGTTGATTGTCAATACAGCCTCTCGCTGCGGATTTACCCCTCAGTATGCGGACTTGGAGCAGTTGCATAAGCAATTTGGCGATGACGACTTCGTTGTCCTTGGCTTCCCCTGCAACCAATTCGGTTTCCAAGAGCCTGGATCTGCGGGTGACATCGCTTCATTCTGCAAAAAGAATTACGCAGTTAGTTTTCAAATGATGGAAAAGGTTGACGTAAGGGGCAGCGATGCCCATCCCGTTTACCAATGGCTCTGTGACAAGGCACGAAACGGTGTCGAAGACCATAAGGTCGCGTGGAACTTCCACAAATTCTTGGTTGACGAAGAAGGCCGCTTAGTGGCTTCCCTGCGAAGCGGTGTCGGCCCGCTCGACGACGTCATCGTGGATTTCGCAAAACGATAAAAAGCCACCCGTGAGGAAGGGTTTTGGCGTACTTTAGGGGCATGCCAAGACCATCACGCACCCGCGCTTTTCGCGCTTTTCTCTTAACGATTTTACTGGCAGGAGTAGCGGGTACTTTTCACTCCCAAGAAGCCCTGCAAAATCCGAGTGAATTCCTCGGTTACGACTTGGGCGACCGCTTTAGCCTGCACCACGAAGTCACGGACTTTTCAAAGCACGTGGGCGCACAACCCGGAGCCTCCTACGTCGAGTACGGTTCGACGTATGAGCAGCGTCCCCTGCAAGCAATTGTCTTCACGCATCCGAATAACCTCGACCGGCTGGAGGACATTCGGCTGCAGCACCTGGACCGCGTGAACGGCGGTACCGGAAAAGCAGAGTTTGATGAATTGGCGGTTGTGTGGATGAGTTACAACGTACACGGCAATGAAGCCGTGTGCACCGAGGCGGCGTTGGAAGTGATGCATGCGCTGGCCGAAAAATGTGCCGCCGGAGATCCGATGATGAAGCGCTTGGTGGTGTTGGTGGATCCTTGCCTCAACCCGGATGGCCACGACCGGTACACTGTTTGGTTCAACCAGCATGCCAGTTTTCCTCCAAATGCAGATCCTGATGGCATGGAGCACAATGAGCCCTGGCCAGGTGGACGTCCGAACCACTACCTGTTCGACTTGAACCGGGATTGGGCATGGCAAAAACAGAAGGAAACGCAAAAGCGATCGGCCTTGTACCACGCTTGGATGCCACACGTGCATTGCGATTACCACGAGATGGGCTACAACTCGCCCTACTACTTCGCCCCGGCAGCAGAGCCCTACCACAAGGCCATCACCGATTGGCAGCGAGAATTCCAGGAGAAGATTGGCCAAGCAGCAGCGGCCAAATTTGATGTACGAGGCGAACTGTACTACACCCGCGAGTCGTTTGATCTCCTGTACCCTAGCTATGGCGATACCTATCCCATGTACAATGGCGCCATTGGCATGACCTATGAACAAGGTGGCAGTGGACGCGCCGGGGTGTTGGTTGAACGCACCGATGGTAAGTTGTTGAGCTTGCGCGAACGCATTGACAACCACGTCGAATCGAGCCTCTCTGCCATCGAAACCAGTGCACGGTTCGCCGGCCGCCTCGTCGACGAGTTGGCGGACTTTCACGAGACCAATCGCACGCAGCCTCAGGGGCGTTTTGGCGGGTACTACATCCCAGTTGACGCAGCGAATGCCTCCCGCGTGGACCGATTGGTCGAATTCCTCGAGCGCCACGAAATTGAATGCGAGCGTGCGACGTCCACCTCACGACCGGTGAGCGCTTGGGAGTACGGAGTCAATAGTAACCGAAACGTGGTGATAAAGCCAGGGGACCTGTTGATTTCGAGCTACCAGACCCACAGCCGCATCCTCGACGTCTTGTTTGATCCCGATCCAGCCTTGACGGACTCCTTGACCTACGACATCACCACTTGGAGCGTACCCTATGCGTACGGACTGCAAACCTTTGGTCTATCCAAGCCCATCCAAGGCGGTGATTGGTACCAAGCACAGGTCTTACCCAGCTGGGCGCCATCGTCCTATGGATACGCCATTTTTCCTGATCAAGACGGCTATACCCATGCCTTGGCCCAACTTCACCAAGCAGACATCAGCGTCCGAACTTCTTCGAAGGCCATCGTGCACACCAACGCTACTTTCGCCAGAGGTACATTGTTCGTTTTACGCGGCGACCAATCAAATGAGTCCTGGGCCAACACTTTGCAATCCATCGGAACGCAATCGCACGTCGCAATTGTCCCCATGGAAGGCGGATACGCCATTGAGGGGCCTGACATGGGTTCAGATTACGTCTGGTTAGTGGAGGCACCACGCGTGGCCTTGCTCACCGGTGACGAAACGTCAAGCTTGGGATCGGGTGAGGTGTGGTGGCACTTCGAGCGGGAACTCGAGTACCCCATCACCCGAATTAATGCGGCGGCGTCTAGCCCCTCCGAATGGAGCGATTTTGACGTGGTGGTCCTGCCCTCCGGCTGGTATGGCTCCGCATCGGAATCGTGGATGGAGGAATTGAGCACGTGGGTGCGGGATGGCGGACGTGTCGTAGCCTTGTCGCGGGCCATCAACCTATTCACCGGGGAATCCGGATGGGGATTGGAGCGCTACAACGACAGCGCCTTGGAGCAAACCGTTCGAGCGCGCAGCAGCGAGGAGCGCATCGCCAACCGTGAGAAGCCCTATGATGAGCGGGAACGGCATTATGCCACGCGCATCGGCGACGGCTCCATCTATGCGGTCGGACTGGACCGCAGCCACCCGTTGGCGTGGGGCTACCCCGACCGGCCCTACTACACCCTCCGCTCCTCCAGCAACCGGTACGCTACATTGGAAAGCGGTTGGACCGTGGGGCGGTATGGCGGACACGTGAGCGGGTTTGTGGGCAGCCGAGCCAACCGTGAATTGGCAGGCAGTTTGGTCATCGGAGCCCAATCTGTCGGTCGTGGTCACGCAGTCTACTTCGCGGACAATCCGCTCTTCCGAGGTTTCTGGGAAAACGGGAAGCGGCTGTTTGACAACGCGGTATTCATGCCGTTGGACTGAAGATCAAGGGCCAAACATGGGCGCATACCGATCGGATGTCTCTCGGGTAGCGAGCCGCAACGCATGCCGCACATCGTCCGGTTCAAGCACCTGAAAATCGCTGCCCCATTGCAGCGCAAAACGCACGAACTGAGCGTCCGGCACCAGCGAAAGGTTGAAAATGATTCCTTCCGCTGCAGGTTCGATCCGCATGTCCTGTGAACCGTGCATGGGTTCCTTGAGAAAGCGCTGGGCCAAGCGGTCAGCGATCCAAACCCTAACGGGCACGACTGCTTCACCAGGCGAGACCACCCCGGGTGTCAGGGCCATCCGGTTCGCTGCATGCACTTCCCAATTGTACGCTTCAGGTTCCGATGTATCCGGCCATTCCACAGCTACCGCGTCCAAGGACGTAATTTCATCCAGCTGGACGATGAGGTGGAAGAAAGATTGGGCCTCTCGATCCCATGCAGTGCCGAGGGCCACCACGCCGTCGGATTCATGAACCAGCCGGTCCACCCGGTAGGCCACCCGTTCCAAGCGATCGCCCATGCCGGGAGCAAATGCCATGTGGAGCGGCGTGCGCTCAAAAGCGGCACGCACCATCGTTTCATACCACCGGCGCTCGTCCTTGGACAGAGGCGATTCCACGATGCGGGGTTGCCATTCTGCGGCGGGCAACCGGCTTCCGAACAGGCCCAACTGCCCCTGCAAGGCCAACCGCGAACGCAACCACCCGTCCCAAGCGGGTGCACCTTTGAACCGATCCATGGCTTGGATGAATCGGTGGGCCAAGGCTACTTCGTTTTCCGAGAAATTTGCCCGATGCAAACCTTCGGAGCCCGCAGAATATGCAAAATGGACTTTCCCGGCTGAGCGGGCGCGTTCAATGCGAAGGCCGTACAGAGCTTCCATGTCGACGATGTCCTGTTCCAAGGTGCGCATGGCAATGGGCTTGGTGGCCGGATTGTCTTCACGAAGTTGCCGGTTGACCTCCTGCAGCAGCGCCTCCTTGGTCCACACCACGGATGCATCGCGTGCAGCTTGCGCCATGCAAGCATCGAGGATAATGTAGCGAAGTTGGACGTTGCGTTCAGGGGAGGCCATGCCTCGCAAATGTATTGCGAATCACTCCTCGCCCGGCAAGGCACACGGCTGAGCCTTAGGGGCATCATCATCCAGCTGGACATTGAATCCCAGTGCTGGCGAGCGCGTGGAATTTTGGAAGGGCGTCAGCGGTTCCGCTTGGGGAGTCGGTTTGGGCTTGCGCCACTTAAATCGCCACACTACACCCGCCTGTGCGGCTACGTAGGGCGCCTCTGTTGGCATGCTCCATTCGTCATGCTGCCCCTCGTGTTCCACTGAGAAATGCGACCAATCGAGGGCTTGGTGCCCTTCTGCTGACGCAAACACCAAGAGCGGCCCCAAAGGCATGGCCACGCTCACCCCAGCCGTAGTCGCCAATCCAAAACGGTTACCGTACGTCAAGGTGGATTGGAGTCCGTTTCCGATGCGCGCGTTAATGGCCACATTCCAACTCATTGGTCGTTCGCCGAGGCGTTCAACCATGCCGCCGAGGCTGATATGACCGCCGTTGTCGCCGCGCCAGATGCTGTATTCCGCTCCGGCCACCAAGCGATTGGGGAGCTTGGACACGTATGCAGCATCCGATTCAGAAGCCGCGTGATACGCTTCGATGGCCGCGAGCTCCTGGTTTGCCCAACGTTCGACAGAATCAGTAAGGGCCGCTGTTCCGTCGATCCAGCCGTCTCCTCCGTTGGTCGCATCAAACCCATCCAATTCCCATTCAAACGCCTCCACCTCATAAGCGAGAACGTCGTTCGTCCACCGAATGCTTCCACCGTGGTTGAATTGAATCCAAGTGGAAAGGCGCGGGCTCCAATCCATTTCGATGCCAGCTTGGGCACCCCACCCTGTATTGGCGGTTGACGTCAGCCGTTCTGGAAGGGCTTGCGTCAAGGAATCAAGCTGACCGGCAGCTTGCGCTTGGTAAATAGCATTCAGGCCACTGCTCACGATGCGCCCACCGCCTTGCACGGTCCACGACCAATCGGTGGCATCGGTGACGAGCCCCCACCGGTTTTCTTCGATGGCCAAATGGTGAAACCCTTGCAAGCGCTCGATGCGCGCAGCCACGCTGAGGCGCTCTCCCACTGTGCGCTGCACTCCCGCACTGAAGGCACGGTAATGCAACAAGTGCATGTCCAGCGGGGACAGATCAATCGTCGTTGCGAATGCACCATCGAATGTCGCATTGCCCGTGAACGGCAACCGGAGCAAATCGCCAGGCAAACCCAAGCGTGCCTGCACGTGTTCCGTTGCGGCAATGTCCACGAATGCCTTCCGTTTCTCACCGAGGAAGAAGCCCGCGTTGAACAAGGTCAAGGAGGCGTTGCCTTCTAGCGCATTCGACCCGGTGAAATCATCCAACACCGCACCCAAATCCACATTAGAAGAAGTTGAACCCGGTACAAGCCACGTCGCGGGGTGCGCGAGGGTGTTTGAGGCCATGGAACTCCCGTTGCTAAGCAATGAGAAGTAGCCGTGGTCGGGTTGACCCGTGATGCGCCAATCCCGATGCTGCGGTGCCATGGCATTGAATGCCGCACTGGGCGTCCACTGCGCGTTTGATGCACTGGCAAAGAGGAGGCATAAACCGATCAAGCGTGCGCGTTTGAAGTTCATGGCGTCGGATCAATTTGGCATTCAACTTTGGCCGCGATGCGCATTGACATGGCATCTTGGTCATACACCTGCACGGATTGACCGGCCGCTGCATCGGTGGTCGCCAACGTCCACGCCACAGCCAAGCCCGCACAATCCATTTCCATCAGCTCCAAGGCGAGCGCACGGTCCAACGTGTAATCCACTGTTGCCGTTGCAGGAACATCTGCCCCACCCGGAACCGACATTCCTGGTCCAGCCAGCAACGAATCGCCCGCTGCATTGATGAAGTTGACCGATCCGTTCAATTCCAAGGGCCACCCGTTGTCAACGATGAAACGGAAGGACAAGGAAGCAACGGCCATCCAGTCGAGTGGAGGTGCCACGCCGGCCCGCAACTCCTCGGAAATAGGCGTCTCGAGGGTATCCCGCCACGTGACCCCTTGGGCCCATCCGGCGAGGGGTACTTCCAGCGCTCCGGTGCAAGTCACTACGTCCGTGGACATTGCAAATTGACGATTCGCCGAAGTGGGCAGTGCATCCACGGTACCGACGAGTTTCAAACTATCCGGAGCGGCATTCATGACATCCGATAAATCGGGATCCATACCGGCGTTATCCAGTGTATGCGCCGTCCATGCGGTGTCACCAACAGCCACGGCACCGGCCAAAACGGGGAAATTGTCGATGGCTGGACCCTCCAGTAGCGTGGAGTTTTGGCCGTCCACTAGCGCGAGTTCTACAATGTTGAGCCCGAGGTCGATGCCAAACGAATTTTTCACTTCAAAAACCAAACGGGGTGCACTGAGGTAAAACAGCGCCGGATTCCAACTGCTGAGCTCTGGCATTGCCAACCGCGCTTCAATGGGGTGCGACAATTCCGAAGAGAACTTGCCAAAGGCGGCCGTCACAACTACCTCTTCGAATGCCATATGCATGGAAAGCGCCTCACCGGCTTCAACAGGCTGACCGGTTGAGGTCATAACAACAGTCCACGCCCATCCCAACGCCACGCCATCTATGCTTGACCCCTGAAGGTTAACACCCTCCATAGGCAGCAGTTCCTCAGATGCGCCTGAACCAGCGTCCAGCTCCAACTCAACCGTGAGTGGAACTCCATCAATTCGCACATTTTCGCAGACTCCTATTGCCATGAGGTTCACAGGCAATTCCGACTCCATAGAAATTGTCAATGTCCCTCCCCCAAGCAAGACGGAATCTATCTCTGCCAACTCCGGAATGGAAATTTCAAACACATTGCCAAAATCAACATCGACCTCTCCACCTGCGGGCAAGAGCGATAAGGCCAACGCCTGTTCATCATTCAATTCCAAAGCCGCATCCACAGATTCGGACAAAGGCAAGAATTGGATTGGCGACGATTCAAAAGCTTCAAACGGAAATACGGCCGTGATTTCGCCTGAAGCGTCTGTCTCAAGCGAGGCTGGGATTTCAATCGCATCTAGCACCTCCCCAAACATCCACGTTCCATACACAAGCGGAGAGGCAAACGTCGGATCAAAGGTTCCCGTAAGGGCCGTATCCTCGGACAAATTGAATTCGCGCTTGGTACATCCTTCAAATACAAGGCATGCAAGTAGCAGCAATATCAGCGGCCACATTGTGCAATTCTTTCTACTGATTTGAAGCGTACGCATGTTTTAGTCTACGTAAATAGACCGCATTTGGTTACCGCTTACAGTTTGTTTTTCCGATGGATTCCAAACAGCCCCATCCCTTCTTTGGAACAGGTAACTTCGATTTTGATGAGACGCGGAGATTTTGGGCGACATTTACCTTATGACGCCGCTGTGGAAAGTGACCTGCTTGGTTATGGGATTGTTGCTCGCTGGGTACGCGACCGTGCGCGCGCAGGCGGAATGTTCCAGCATCACGTGGCCAGAGTTAAAAGGCGATGTTGATCCCAGCCGGCATCCGGGTTTCGCTCTGGTCCCCGACCACCTCACGTACAAGCAGGGCATCTACCTGCGCACCGACGCATTGGAGGCGTTAGAGGCCATGGCCGCCGCCGCACGTGTTGATGGCATCAACCTGCAAGTAGTTTCCGCCATGCGCACCTGGTCACATCAACGGCGCATCTGGAATGGCAAATGGAACAGCGCTCGCTTCATGGGATTCACCGGTGCGGCGCGCGCATCGGAAATCCTGCGCTACAGTTCTATGCCGGGAACGTCGCGCCACCATTGGGGAACCGATGTGGATTTGAATGCCCTGGAAAACCAACATTTCGAAAATGGAACAGGCGCAGCGGTGTACGCGTGGCTGCTCGACAATGCTTACAACTACGGATTTGTGCAGGTGTATGGGGATATGAGCAATGGGCGCACCGGGTACCAAGAAGAGAAATGGCATTGGTCCTATTGGCCGCTGGCAGAGGGCTATCTCCGCTGTTACCTCGACCTGTGTCCGGAAGAGGCGTTTTCTGGCTTTGAAGGCGCCGCGTACAGCGACTCCTTGGGCATCATCGATCGCTACGTGCAGGGGATCGATGGCCCTCAGTAGGGCGCTTGGAGCGGACTTGATTTGCTTCAACCAACCACGTGGCTTCGGGACGTGCGATG
This sequence comes from uncultured Flavobacteriales bacterium, assembly GCA_937884175.1. Classification (GTDB taxonomy): domain Bacteria; phylum Bacteroidota; class Bacteroidia; order Flavobacteriales_D; family Sanyastnellaceae; genus UA16. The sequence continues at coordinate 8,678 of CALGDB010000138.1, read as the reverse complement.
AGCCGGGCGTTGTTGTAGGCCATTTCCATGGTCAGCAAATTAAGCCCCACGTAACATCCCTGCGCTGGATCCCATTCGACGGCGAGGGCGACGTTTACATCGCGCTGTCGCACGTGAAGCGGCAAAGCCAAAGCCACGCATTTGCCCTTGGCATGCCACGTGGGAACAGCGAGCTTGTAATCCATGTGAAGGCGGTCCAAAGTGCGGTCCAAAGCCGCCTCGAAACATTCCACCAAGCGATCCATGCCCTCGTCATCCACGAGTCGACGTGCCGCTTCATCCAAGCAATCCATGTACGCCTCCTTTCCCACATCGCGCAGATCCGGTAACAGGATGCGGTCGTCCGTCGCGTCGTGGATCAATTGGCGTGGGATGCGACTCACATTTTCGGCCAACAGGCGCGGCCAATTGCATTCGGGCACACCGGATTGCGGGGCGTAAAACGCCTGCTCAGCGCGCGTGATGAAGCGCGGACGGACCGGCAGTTCCTCGTACCCCAGCAGAATATCGCCGAGCCCTAAACCGTCGCGGGTACTGAATCCACGGAAAAACCAATCCTGCGCGTCGTCCCGCTCATTCGGAACAAACACCGCATAAATGTCCTGATCGCTACGGGTGAGCAAGCCGGTGTGAAACACCGCTGATTGGCCGTCCGGGTGAACGCTGAGCAAGCCATCCTCCATGACCTTATCGAACATGTGGTTGAAGTAGCTTTTGAGCATCCGACCGCCTTTGCCCCAGTGTTCGTTGGCAGCCAAGGCTTTGAGTCGGTCGAGGGGTTCCGGGTAATTCGGAACGAAGGCAAAATCAAATAATCGCATACTGCTAATGATTCGGTCGGTGCTCCGGAATCATAAGGCTGGAACAAACCGACGTCAAACGTAAATCGTACGCAGTAAAGATACGCGCAAAGTTCAGGGCCGTTGGGCGCAAAGATGCAGCAATCAATCCAATGGCGAGGGCGCCACGTGGACTCGGAGGATGCGCGTGGCTTCTTCGCGCACGGCCCCGGTGCGCTTGAATTGCCAGAGTTTTTCGCGGGCAGCGCGACCCGCGGCCTCCACCGATACAATGGGTTCTGGATAGGTCGATTCCACGCCGCTCCACAGGCGTTCCATGGGCGGTTGGGTCCACGGTGCGTGGAGGGATTCAATGGGTATGTCGGCCAGTTCCGGCACCCACTCTTTGATGAACAGCCCGTCCGGATCGCGTTCCAAACCTTGCTTGACGGGATTGTAGATGCGGATGGTATTGATGCCGGTCACGCCGGCTTGCATTTGAAACTGGCTGAAATGAATCCCCGGTTCAAAATCGAGGAAGCACCGCGCCAAATGCTCCACGCCGGCTTGCCAGGGGTGGTCGAGGTGGTGCGTCAAAAAGCTGACCAGCATGGCGCGCATGCGAAAATTCAAATAACCCGTTTCGGTCACGCAGCGCATGCACGCGTCGATGAGCGGGATGCCCGTCTGCCCTCGCTTCCAGGCTTCGAGGGATTCGGGGGTGCCGTTGTAGGGGAAATCCGCATAGCCGCGGTTTACACTTTCAAATTCTATGCGGCATTCCGACTCAAACTTTTGGATGAAGTGCCCTTGCCAGCGCAATCGGCTGCCAAACGCCTTGAGGTCCATTTTGGCCCGCGGTACTTCCGCCTCCCGGTACGCTTGGTAAACCTGCCGCATGCTGAGGCATCCCCATGCTAAGTAGGGCGACAAACGGCTGCAGGATTTGCGGCTTTCAAGCGGCCGACCAATCTGGCGCCGGTAGCCCTTGACCCGGCCTTCAAAAAACGTTTGCAGGTACCGGTGGGCCTCGCGCTCCCCACCCTTTTGGAAGGGACCGTCACCACCGGGATCCATGCCGTGTGTAACGCTTGGGGCACCGGCGCAGCACCACGCGTTCGGCCAATCCGGCACTTCGAATCGTTTCAATTCAGGACCCGGCGTAGCCGTCGTGACCGAACTGTGCATGGTCTTGTGCCAGTCATTGGCCCATTGCTTGCGGTGCTTCAACCCCCGGTGCACGGCTTGCTGCCGGTGCTCATGCCAATCGATGCCATTTTCACGGGCCCAGCGGGCAATCTCCTTGTCGCGGTCGAAGGTGTGGGCAAGACCCGTCTCCTCATAGCTGTACAAGGCGCTGATGCCTTCTGAATTATGCAAGTGTTTAAGTACATCCAACGCAGGCGCCACCAGAACTGCCGTTTTCACCGGCCAACCCAGGGCGTTCACCTCAGCACACAGACTGGTCCACGCCTGCCACCGAAACACCAGGTGGCGGTTGCTGGTCGTAGGGTGTGCGAGGTCCTCTGGCTCAAACGTGTGGAATAAGAGAACGCGCCTACCGTCACGCAGCGCTTGGGCCAACGGGGCGTGGTCGCGGATGCGCAGGTCCCGTTTGAACCAAACGACGTCGATTTCCTTACCGCGGTGCTGCATGGTTGTGGAACAATAGGGAAAATTGGTTTGTTCAGCACGCCAAATTGAAATTGGATACCACCAGAACGGATATCAGTCGCAATCCAAACCTCCATCGGTGATCGTTCAACTGAATGTGTCGATAATGGACTGGCGTTCCGCCGCGCTGATCCAGTAATTGACGGTGCCTGCGCCAAACGTTACCCCTGAATTCAAGATCTGTCGCGACAAGTTGGAGTCGGAACGAGAAAACCCAAAAAACAAAGAACCGCGCCGAGTTCGAATATTACTTCTAACTGCGACGCGGTTCCTCCGCGGCTTCATCGCGAGCGATGCGGGGGGATCGGCGAACCGAACGCTTCCCGTCAGGCACACGGCACGCTTGGCATTGGCTCCTCAATTGCATTCTCAGCAACCCACCTGGGGCGAGATGCCTTGGGTTTGCACCCTCGGCATATGATTTGCCGCTTTCAAGCGCTGGATCGGCGGTTGCCCGCTTCTCCTGAGTTGATGACTCTGCCTAGTTCCGCTTTGCAGCGGCTCTGGGCTTCGCTTCGTTCACCAGCATTCGTGCGTTGCACCGGTCTACTGATTGCTGGTCCTTCTCAGTTCCAACCCGCTCCCCTGACCACGTGGGAGCTTTCTTTCGAAATCCGCGATGTCGCACAAGTACTTCATCGTTTCATGAACTGGCACTGGTCTCACGCTTTCCAACTAAATCTGGTCCACGCCACCCTTGCGAGCCTTGCCACCATTCTCAGGTGACACGATCACAGCACCTCAACTCAACCTCGGCACCTTTGTGCCGTGGTGTCTTGAAGAACAGTCTGGTTATTAAACCTTCCTTCCGCTTTCGCTTCCTGCCTCGAAGAGGCATTCCGCTTAGCGCTCCGTGGATGTTCCCATCCGTTGACATGACAAATCAAGAGCTTTAGTGGACGCAATACAATTTTTTGGATCAGAAGGAATGAACACCGTTTTAACAGGCGTTTTCAACAATTGTGGATAGCGCGTATCGGTCAGACTGCCAACTCCAAGAACAATTCTCCAAATTTGTAGGCCTCCACACAACAAAAAGCCTCGCTATCTCAATGATAGCAAAGCTTTCGAAAATCATTGGCGGCCTGGACGAGAACCGAAATCACTCCTTAATAAGAAGTTTAGTTTCATTTCCATAAATGAGAATGTACAGACCACTGGGTAAATCATAAAAAACATCGCTGTCATTTAAATCTTTCAGATTTCCGGATAGTACTGACTGACCATTTTGATTTATCAATTTCACATAGATTGACTCCGATGCGGGTTCTGAAAGATGTACTTGATTTTCAAAAGGATTAGGGAAGACGGTGAAAGTTCCAGAGTACTCGCTTTCAGAGACCGATGTGAATTCGCCATCACATCCATTTTTAAAGAAATCCCACAAAATTTTATTCGGAGAAACACCCTCAATATCTTGACTAAACCATACATGGTCACCCGGCTCACCATATTCCTCGTGTATTGTATAAAATGACAAGCATGATCCTTGCAAGCCACCAGAGTACTCGTCATGAACGACATCGCCTCCATTTAGCTCAGTTGTATTTAGGCTATTTGCAGGAATTTGGTTGTGATTGAGCCAAAGATCAACTGTCTCAGATACAGGGCCGTACCATTCGTCGCCGTAATACGGCAGAGTGTAATCTCCGACCCCATGAAAGATAATTACCGGCACAGGAAAATTATCATCGCAAGATTCAGCGCCATCGAGCATTGCTCCAGACATAATACCAACACCTGCCACCAAATCTCCTCTCGAGCATCCAACGCTATATGCAATCATACCTCCATTGCTATAACCTGCCGCATAGACTTCTGTAAGATTGATGGAGTAATCCTGCGCAATGTGACTAATCATCTCCTCAGTAAAGTAGACGTCGTTCTTGTAAATATTCTCTCCTGCATAGTTTCCCGGTTCCCAATAAACGTCTTCTTTATCGGGGCGATAAGCCGCTTGTGGGTATGCAACGAAAAAACCCTCTTCATCAGCTAAATCATTAAAACCATAAAAATTTTCCATTGCATCTACCCAAAAAGCAGCGCAATCACCAAATCCATGGTACACTATGACAAGTGGATAATTCACATTAGCATTATAATTGGTCGGAACATGCAAGATGTATTCCCTGGTCAATAACTCATTATCAACTTCTTGACTCATCAGGCGATAGCCGGGATGTTCGCAGTTTTCTACGCAAGTCGAATCTGATAGAACTTGACCTAACGAGAAAGCGACGATCGAAAAGAGAAAAAAAACGCTAGTAATGTATTTCTTCATTTTACCAATTATAAGTGTTGTGCATTACAATTATAAGTGTTGTGCATTATAAAATTACTTGATTCTTTAAATATCAAACATGTCAATTCGAGTTCGAGCACCGTTCAGACGGCCAACAATGGTCCCTTCGATGGTCACCTTTTGTCCTATGCTTGAGTCACTCGGCACGAGCAGGACAGAAGCCGAACACCATCAACCTCAAGTTGGTCAAGTAGACTTTACATCTTAGGTGCATTTGTAAAGTGTACCTTACTATTGTCTTTATGAACCGAACGATTACCGCGTTACTTCTTGCGCTCAGCAGCTCTGTAAATGCACAGCAATTCATTACCAAGACCTACACCATTGCACCACACACCAGTCTTGAAGGTGCCGATTTGAGCGGCGAAGACCTTTCAAATCTTAACCTGTCTTTTTGCAATCTTGTCCGTGCCAACTTGAGTGGAGCTGTTCTCCATGGAGCAAACTTGGAAGGTACTATAATGGAGGGGGCCAATCTAGAAGGGGCCAATCTAGAAGGGGCCAATCTCTCCAATGCTCAGCTTATCGATACCAACTTCCTCGGTACCAACCTTAGTGGAGTCAAATTCTCTCACTCTAGCCTCACCTACGCCAACCTGATTCAGGTCAACCTGACCAATGCAGACCTTTCAAGTACTGACCTGCGTAGCGCCGACCTTTTCGATTCAAACCTCCTCAGCGCTAATCTTGAAGGGGCCAGCCTCACCAATCCGAATCTATTTGATGCCAAGCTGACCTGCCTCAAGGGTTGCCCTTTAGATCTGCCCGAAGACTACATCTGCGAATCTGATTTGGACTGTGAGGAGCAAGATCGCTTTCGGATTGTGGAGGAATAAGAAAAGTCCACACTACATGTGTTGCCTATCAGACCGCAACTCGCATTCGTACTCCTCAAAATTTGTGAGGCCCAAAATCTAACTTCCGACGACGGATGTTTTGTGGCCCCCAGCAAAAGGCTGCAAAACCATGTTTTTTGCCTATCAAACTGGTAATCTGTGAGATAAGTTGAAAATATCTTGTGTTTTGGTCTTTTTCGAAATACTTTCTGCGTCGAAAAACCTAGCCAAAGCCATGCTCGATTCGCCAAAAACCACAGCTGTATCCCAAAAATTAGGTAACAGCATATTGATTGTGACCCTTCTTTTCTCGCCCGTTTTGTGGGCACAGGAAGTGCAATTAAGCCAACGTTCGATTGGTAACGAAAATCATTACGCCATCACAAACCCAAGTCAATTGGAAGGTGATTTAATCATTGCAGGCGCTTATGAATTCCCCTCCTATGGCACTATTGCAAGACTAAAGCGGCTCAAAGCAAATGGTGAAATTATTTGGGATGTTTACATGGAAGCAGACGGCATGCCAAATCGCGCCATGCACGTTGACCCTTCCGGTTGGGGCGATGGAGCGGCAACGGTGTTTGGTTTTATGGAGGAGGGCAATCAGGAAGCACTCATTTACGGTGTGGATGATGCTGCGTTGATACTGAATCCCATGAAACTTAGTTTGCCTGGTGGCAGCTTCATAGAAGAAACAACTTTTTTACACGGCATTCAATCATCGGATGGAGGTTGGGTCGCCGTTGGCGAATACAGAAATGGACCAAATCGTTCGGGCTTATTGGTCAAGCTTACATCGACAGGCTCCTTAGATTGGAGCGTTCACATCGACGCGCCGACGATTAATGCAGGACCGGATTTCGACGCATTGAATCACGTGGTAGAGGTCCCGGGCTTCGGTTACATTGTCGGGGGTTCTGGAAATTACATTCATCCTTCAGGCGTTGTTAAACAAGGGGCACTTGCAGCATTAGTCGGATACAACGGTTCTCAGCTTTGGGGCCAGACTTATGTTCATTCTGATTTATCCTACGAGTCAGTTGCTGCGAGAACAGTTGCGACAATCGATGGTAAGTATTATCAGATTGTAAATGGTCGCGGTGACCCCACGTTCGTGAAGAATGGGTTTTCAATCTATGAAATTGACTTGGAGAATGGCATTGCTCCCTTCAACGCGCGACACATTCATATACAGGAACATCCAATAAAGGTGATGTCTGCATATCCTCATCCTCAGAATCCTGAACACCTTCTTTTTTCTGGGTTCTTAGAACTCGATGCCAGCAACCTGCCTTTTGGTCCGAATGATCCACAAGCATTCTATGAAATAGCCGCAGGTGATCGTCCTCCCTTCCTGATGGAAATCAATCCGGGAATTTCCCAACCCGGTTTGAGCTGTATCCAGTGGCACCACGTTTATGATGTGCCTTCATCGCTGTTCGGTATGAGCTCAACATGGAACCGCTATGATGTCTTCAGCAATGCAGGTGAACAGCCTGAAATTTTCCATCCCGAAATGTTACTCGTCGATCCCTCGACGAATCCAAAAATAATCGGCTATAAAGACAATTACACTGTATCACATGAGTTCGACATGGAGTTCATTGGAACGAACATGGAAGGGGTCACAGAATGTCCTACGTTACAAGCCAACTTGGTCGAACTGGATCTTGCCCCCACAATTTCTCCGGAACTCTCGTTTGCGTTCAAGGAGTATGAATTAGTCCCATTCGTCCCAACCGTATCAGAACCAACAGTCGATTTATTCCCATGCGATGTGTGTTTCCCTGAAGTGCAGGTGTTGACAGACGAAGTAACGTGCGAGTTCATTCGTCTTAATATTAACCCAGCAAGCGAGAATGCAGATGAAGTATGCTTCGATATCACGTGGAGCGACGGCACCACTGATTCAGGGTCGGATACAACCATAATTGAGAAGCTATGGACTCCGGGGATGACCAATTTGACATTCACTCTAAGTTCATATTGCTGCGATGAACCCGCGATGACAGGATTTCCAGTCAACATTCCGTTCGTACTGCCCGAAGGATGCGATTGTGGGACTTGTGCTCCATTTGTCAGGACCAAGCAGATTCATCAAGAGACCGTGACCTATTTCTCGGATGGCCCCTTCCTACCCGGACCACCTGTTCCATTTGAGCTTTTCGAACAAGAACCAGGGTGTACACCAGGGTCCGTAGCTGAATATGAATTGAGCTTTTGGTCGTTTTTCTCGCCCTACATGCCTTTCAGCAGTTGCCTCGACGATCGGACAGTGGAATGGCAAATCGATGGTGTTACTGTTGCCTCGTTTGGCTGCGGCATGACGAGTGACTATTCCGGCATGCATCCTTTCGGAGAATATGAAGTAGAGGCCATCTTAACCGATTGTATAGATCCCATTTGCGTGGACACCTTGCAGAGCACTTTGTTACTCGAGCCGTGCACTCCGCCTGAACATTTGCCTTTCTCGTTAGTCGATGCACCAATGTTCTGCAGCGGCCCCTTCGCATGTGGGAAATACCTGAATGCGGAACTTACCGTACCATCATGCATGACATTAGATTGGATTATTGATGGCGAGGTTTTCGAAGATGATCCAATGGTTTCAGAATTGCATTGTTTTGGATGGGGATCACATTCCGTCTCACTGCGTGCTACATGCAATGACGACCCGTCTCGTTTTAGCGAGTCAGAACCTCAAGAATTTTATTGCGGACCGACTCTCACACCAACCATAATATATGATTTAAGTCTTTGTACTGTAGAAATAGGAGTAACTGAAATTGTCTCCGAAATAGGTCTCATTTTCGAGGATACATTTAATCAAGACTTTGACACAAACGATTTTACGTTCGAGGCCGTTGTAACATCATGCGGTATTCTTGCTCAAGCAAATCAGCAGCCGCAAGTTGCTGTTATTCCCCTTGATTTGATGTCGTCAAATAATGGCGCAGTATTATTCATCTCTATCCCGAATGCTTCGAACATCCAGACACTTTCCTTAAGTATTTCATACGGAGATTGGTTTGTCGGAATCATTGACATTCCTGATTTCATCCCTCCAATTTGTGAAGTTGAAGAAAT
>CALGDB010000137.1 GCA_937884175.1 uncultured Flavobacteriales bacterium | reverse complement strand
TTGATTACTACGTTGCAGACTGGCGAAGTGTTGGTGCGTACAGGCGGGAAAGAAGAGCGTTTCGCAGTGAAAGGCGGAACGGTCGAGGTGCTGAATAACGTGGTGACTGTACTCGCTGCGTAATCCGAACAAATGAAATGCGAAAGGCTCGACCCCACCGGTCGGGCCTTTTTTATTCGTGGTGGTATGGTTCGCCTTTGAGGATGGTGTGCGCACGGTAAATCTGTTCCGCGGCAAACGGCCGGATCATCTGGTGCGAAAACGTCATCGGGCCGAGGCTCATGAAGGCATGGGCCTTGGAGCGGATGCGCGTGGCAAATCCATACGGCCCTCCAATCACAAACATCACGTGGCGCAACCCTCGGTTCTGCAGGTTTTGGAGGTGCTTCGAAAACGCCAACGAACCCATGGCTTTCCCCTTTTCGTCCAAGAGAATGAGGTGGTCCACCCCGCCGATGAATTTGTCGAGGATGATGGCTTCCGCTTCTTTGACGGCTTCGGGGTCTTTTTTGCTCTGCTTCAGCTTGGCGTCGGGGGTTTCGATGAACTCGAACCTTCCGTAGTGGCGCATGCGGTCCACGTAAACCTGTGTGCCCTCGGCGATCCAGCTGGACTGTGTTTTACCGATGGCCAATAGCGTGATTTGCACGAAGCAAAGGTATTCTATCTTCGCTGCATGGTTTCACAATCGATGGAGCGGTTGATCCGCTTCGCCTTAGAAGAAGACTTGGGAAGGGGGGATTGCACATCAGAGTCTTCGTTGCCTGAGGGCCTGTTGCAAGAGGGGTTCATCATGGCAAAAGAAGACGGCGTGGTCGCCGGTTTGGAGGTGGCCGAGTTTGTCTTTGAGGTGGTTGACGCGTCGTTGACCTGCGAATTGCTCGCTGCCGATGGCGATGCCGTGACGGCCGGCCAGCGCGTCCTCCGGATTGCAGGCGCTGCCAAGAGCATTCTGATCGGGGAGCGGTTGGCGCTGAACTTCATCCAACGCATGAGCGGGATAGCCTCCCGCACAGCCGATATCATGGCTTCGTTCGCCGGCACCAAATGCGCCGTGCTTGACACCCGTAAGACTACGCCTGGCCTCCGGGAATTTGAGAAGATGGCCGTACGCTTGGGCGGGGGAATCAACCACCGCATGGGCTTGTACGATATGATCTTAGTGAAGGACAACCACGTGGATTACGCGGGCTCCATGGCCCAGGCCTTGGAGAACGTCGCCGCGTACATGAAGGCCGATCAATCCAACGTACCGGTCGTGGTGGAAGTGCGCGATGCCGATGAAGCGGCCGCTGCCATGGCGGCACGCACCAAGTGGCAAAAACCCGACGGTTCGCCGCTGGTGGATCGGCTGCTGCTGGACAACCACACCCCGGCCGAGGCGGCGGCCATGGTGGAACAATGGGGCGGCACCATCCCGTTGGAGGCGTCGGGTGGCATCACCCCGGACAACGCCCGGGCCTATGCAGAAGCCGGCGTGGATTACGTGAGCATGGGGTGGATTACGCACAGCGTGAAGGGCATGGATTTTAGTTTGAAATCGGCAACGTATTTCAATGGCTGAACTCGAACCGCCCATGGTCCCGGACCGCCCGTTTTTCCGGTGGGTCCAACAGAACAAGGTATTCGACCGGCTGCGCCGTGTGCTGCGGGGTGTGCGTCCTTGGAAAGACAAGTCCATGAACGTCTACGACGTCGGGCGGTTCTTCTTTCTCGGCTTGGTTAACGGCTCGGTTTCAACCCGGGCGGCAGCCATCAGCTTCCGCTTGTTCGTGGCCTTCTTTCCGGCGATGATTTTGCTTTTGAGCATCATCCCCTACACCCCGTTGGAGACGGAAGAAGTCCTGCTCAGCCTTGAGCAGTTTTTCCCCAAACAGGCCATCGAACTCTTTGAATCGACCGTTTCCGACCTCATCGGCCAACGGCAAGGGACGCTCCTGTCCGTCGGTGTTGTGCTGTTGCTGTATTACGCTTCGAACAGTGTGAATGCTATCCTGCTTGGGTTTGGACAGAGTGCGCATTCCGCAGGCCCACAGCAGAACTGGATGGTGTTCCGCTTGCTGTCCATTGGCCTTTTGTTGGTGCTGTCGGTCCTGTTGGTGCTCGCGGTGTTCATGATTGGGTTTGCGGGCGATGTGCTGAACTGGGCCGAAGCGAGTGGCTGGCTGGAGGGCATCAACATCCCGTTGGTAACCGGAGCCCGGTGGGCGCTGTCCTTCGGGTTGATCTATGTGGCCGTTACGATTCTGTACAACGTGGGTGACCGCTCACCGCATCCTTGGCAATGGTGGTCAATTGGGGCCACGGGTACGACGGCGTTTTTTGTCCTTTTGACCTTCACGTTTTCGTGGTTCATTGACCAGTTTGCCTCGTACAACACCCTGTACGGTTCACTTGGAACATTATTGATTACCCTTTTGTGGTTGAATTCCATCAGTTCCATTTTATTATTGGGCTTCGAACTCAACGCAGCCATCAACCGTGCGCGGACGGATGCTGAAAAACAACTGGAAACTCCATCATCATGAAACACCTATTGACCCTCGCCCTGACCCTTTTTGCCGTTGCTGTCTTTGCTCAGAACCCCGTTTTGGGCAAATGGAAAACCATTGACGACGAAACCGGCCGCATCAAGAGCGTGGTGGAAGTCACCGAGCGGGATGGGAAGATTTACGGCCAGGTCATTGAGTTGTTCCGGTTGCCAGAAGAGGACCAGAACCCCATTTGCGATAAATGCGAGGACGACCGCAAGGACCAGCCCGCCTTGGGCATGGAAATCGTTCGGGACATGGTGCCCGTGGCAGGGAAATTGGAATGGGAAGATGGGACCATCTGCGACCCGAAGAACGGCAAGATCTACGATTGCGAAATGTGGTTGGAAGAGGACAACATGGACGAGCTCAAAGTCCGCGGTTACATCTATTTCCTGTTCCGCACGCAGACCTGGCTGCGCCAGTAAAAAGCCGGATCAGGGCCACCAGGAAATCCGCTGCTTGAGTCCTTCTCGCAGTTCGGGAAAGTACCCCAAGGCATAGGAAGCTGCGAAGCACGTACCGGTGGCCAACGCCCCTTGCGCAACGGCTTCGACCAGCGGGTGCAGCCCGATCGTTCCGGCATCCCAGTGGAATAGCATCGCAGCCGCAGTGGCAATCCCCGACATGACGGGAATGGACCACGTGAATGGGTGCACGCCGAACTTCCGGTAAACGATGAGCACGCGCCACGCGTTGTTCCAAACGAAGGTGCCCAACGTGGCCAACGCCGCTCCAGCCAAGCCCCACTCAAACACCACTAGGAACAGGTAATTCATGGCGACGGTGACCACCACCAAGGCCAAGTTGATCGGCAGCACGAGCCGGTAGTGTTTGCTCAGTCCGAGGTGATTGTTGTTGCTGACATTCAAGCCTGAAATCAGTTGCGCGCCCGCAATGCAGAGAAAGACCAACTCCAGTCCACGGTATTTCGGCGGCAACAACTGCTGAAGCGGATCGAAACCGGCCCAGATCCCCGCCATTACGGCGCCCATGAGCAAGAAGTTGACCCGTGCGGTGTTCTTACTGAGTTGGCCGATGCTCACTTTGTCGTCTCGGTTGATTTTTTCGGCAACGACCCCGCGCACGATGTTGGTTGTGGCCCGCCGAGGCAAGGCCACCACGGAACCCATGAAGAACCCGAGGGTGTACACCGGCACTTCTTCCAGGCCCAAGAATTTGCCGACCATGATGTAATCCAACTGCGTAGCCACAATCACGGCACCGCCAGCGAACAAACTGAAGGCGCTGAATTCGGCGAATTGCGGCAGATCGCCCCGATTGATTCCCTTCGAGAGGCCGGTGAAGAGGCCGATACTCGCGCCGCCCATCAGCAAGAAAGAGACGCCGTATGAGGCGATGTACAAGGGCACGAAGGCGTCGAGCGAAACCCAATCAAACAGCAGCAGGGCGCCGAGGATGAAGTAACTGGTTTTCTGCCAGAGTTCATCGACCCACGCGATGAACGCCGTCCGGAGTTTCCACGTGAGCAGGGCCCGAAAGATGTGCAAAACGCTCATGATGGCGACGATCACCAAGAACCAGTGGACGTTTTGCGACAGCAACTCGCCTTTGTCCGGATCGAGCCACACAATCCAACTTTCGCCCCATTTCCAGAGAATGGCCAATGTGGTGAGCACGCCGAAAGCGGCGATGGCGAGGATGGAATTCAAGCTTTTTTCGCGTTCGTCACCATCGTAGCGATGCAGGAAGCGAACAATCGCCCCCGGTGCGCCAAGGGTGGAAATGGATGCACAGATCATGCCCCACGAGGTCATGACGCGCACCAACCCCCAAATCGCCTCGTTGCCATCAAACGCACGGGGGAGGACCACCATGTTGTTCAAGGCACCGACGACCATGCCCGCGCCGAGCGCGATGGCCGCATATCCGGATTGTTTTGCGATGACGCCCATTGATCAGTTAAAGTAAGTGGGTACGGGGTCCAATACCGTGCAATACGCACAAAATCGCGCTTCGGTTTCGTGTTCAAGCCCATGCTGCGAGCCGTGCAGCGCTTCGAGTTGCTTCACCAGCCAACCCAGCAGCTGTCGGGCATCCTCCCGCGTGATACGGTCGCGGCCGTCGATTTTCAATTTGAGCAAGCCTTCGCGCGCATTTTTCCCCGAACGAATGCCGGACTGGACGGACGCTAGAGGCCCACCATCGGCCCCGAGCGTTTCCAAGGCAATGGCCGAATAAATCAAGAGCTGCAGGGCCTTGGATGACTTGCCTTGGGCCAGCCGTTCGAGCCAATCGCCTCTGAGGGCCAATTCCGATTCTTTGACGGAACCGGTCTTGTAGTCGGTGACCACCACCTCGCCGCCTTCGAGGTCGATTCGGTCGGCCTTGCCGTGGAGCCGGACCGTCGCGAAGGGGCTGCTTTCGATGCCAAATGCGTGGTTGAGGTCGGCTTCGACGGCTGTCACCGTCCGCACCTGATCGCCGCGCAACTCCTTGAGCTCGACGCTGATCAGCTTGCGCAACGTGGCTTCTGCGATGGCAAAATGCAAGTAGTTCTCGCCGCTCTCCGTCAACGCCAAGCTGTATTCTTCTGTAACAGAGGCCTGGAGCAAAGGCGGGATGTTCTTCATCAAGCGCTCGAGGTCTTCGGTTTGAAGCACTCGATTTTTGAGGCCATTGAAGCCGTCTTCGAGGACCTTGTGCACGATGGTGCCGAAGGTGCTGGCGGTCATTTCGTCTTCGAATTCGTCTTGCTCGTGCAAGCGCAGAATGTACTTGTAGTAGAAATCCCGTTTGCAGGCCATGAAGGTGTTCCAAGCCGAGGGGCTAATGCCGCGGTTGGCCCATTCTACGAGTTCACTTTGTGCCCACGGTGTCCACTCCAAGGGGGGGATTTCAGGACGTTTGCCCGGCAGGGCGCTGTGTACATTGACCTGCTTGAGGGGAAGCACATCCGTTCCATTTGGCCGGAAAGAGCGTTCAAATTGAAGCAGGTAGCGGCTGGGTTCTGCCGCTTCGTCTTGCCCACGATAGAGAAAGTGGATTTCCTTCGACCGGTTCATCAGCCGATAGGTGTAGTAGGCGTAAATGGCCTCGCGTTGGTGGCGGCCGGGCAACCCCCACATGTGCCGCAGATCGAAGGGGATGAAGCTCTCGGGCAAGGAGGACTTGGGCAGGGTGCCTTCGTTGCAATCCAAGAGGAAAACCCGTTCGTAGTCCAGTGCGCGGGATTCGATGAGCCCCATGATCTGCAGCCCTGCTTCCGGTTCGCCCAGCAAATCAATTCGCTCCGACTGCAAGCTGTTGAACACCATGCTCCACGCTTCTTCTGGCGTGGACAAAATGGCGTGGTTGGTCTGAAACCGCCGAACGAGCCCGGTGCAGTGCGCCACTTTCTCCCAACCGATGCGCGTCCACGGTTCGCCTTCTTCTTCAGGACCCAGTGCATCGCTCAATCCCTGCACCCAGGTCGCCAAGGCCGAAAGGAACGCGGGGACCTCGCCGGTGAGCAACGGCTTCAGCGCGTCGAAGAAGGCGTGAACGGGCCCGCTCGACAACTCGGCCAATTGGTCCAAAGACACCCAGGCCCACTTTTTCGCGGCCATCTGGTTCAACACCCGCATGGCGTCAACTTGAAAACCCGCATCGGAATAGCAGGCGCGCAGGAGCGGCTCGCTCAATGCCTGCCGGATATCATCGTGGTGCCAAGACGTGCGTTTGCGCTGCACCAACCGATGGGCCGTGCGCAAGAAACTGCTCGCCGGCGATTCGGACCACGCCAACCCCATGGTGACGTTGTAGTTTTCTTGAAGGCCTTCGGGCAGCGATTGGAGCAAAAGGGGCAACTGGCTGCCATCGGGCAGCACAACGGCCGTTTTGGTCAATTCCTCCTTGCTCAAGGCAGCAATCGCCTCCCGGATGTACTGGCATTCGGTGACAACGCTGCTGCAGTTGACCCTGTGAAGGGCCGGCGGATCCTCCGCAAGGCGATGGGGCAATGTTGGTGCTGAAGCTCCGCGTTCTCGCATCTGCTCTCGGATGAACAAGCCCGCTTCAATGGCGTCGTGCTCGACATAGCTCGCGTCCCCGTCCCAAGCCCATGTCAACCGGTCAGCCCGCTCATATCCCTTGAGAAATTGCATCTCCGCCGGGGTGAGGGCGCTCATCCCACCAATGAAGATGTGATCGTAGTCGCCTGAAATGGGGACGTCCGCCGCCTGGCGGGCTAGCAATCCGGCGTAGCCTTGCTTCCGCTCCGCGAGCGCCGCTGTGAAGACTGCGTAAAGGGGTCCGAGTTGCATGTATTGCCGCAAAAAGTCTTGCTGACCGGGTTTCAGGGAATCCGGGTCGCCGAAGCTCCAGTCCTCGATGCCCTCGATGTCGCAGAGGTTTTGGAAAACGGACTGGGCGTCGAGCAAATGCTGATCAATCTCATTGAAATCGCGCAGCGCAATCCGGCCCCACGGCATGAACGCTTCGAAGGTGCGCGGTCCGCTGTCTGCGGCGGCGGGCAATTCTTTCCACAGGCTGTACAGCAGCGCCAAGCCTTCCATCCCGTCGAGGGGAACCCACGCAGTGTGGTGCTGGATGGCCACGCCGAGGGTGTGAACGGTGGGCAACCATCCGGGGCCGTCCATCAAGGCCGCATAACTCCGTTCAAATTTGCGCACCGCCCGCTGGCTGGGCAGGATGACCAGGCACCGTTCTGGGTGCGGACGGTCGATGACCTGTTGAGCGAGTTGGGTGAGAAAGGAGGGCAGCGTGGTCAAACAGCGGGGTGTTTCAGCCCTTCAATTTAAACCCATTGCGGATGAAGTCAAGGAATTCTTTTCGCCCTGCCCGCGTGAACAGCGCGCGTGTCACTTCGGCCCATGGGCTGTTCGCCGGCGGAGCAGGTGGGGCTGGCGATGCTGCGCGCTCTGGTACCGGCGCGGATTCCTTGCGAATGGACGATTCGTCCAGGATGCGGTCCATCGCATCGGCCGCAGCGAAGCGTTCCTTGGCGGATTGCATGCGGCCCACTTGTTCCTCCAGCAGCCCCAGGTTGTTCAACGTGATGGCATCCTCCGGATCGAGCTCGACGGCTTTCTCGTAATCGGCGATGGCGCCCTGAATGTCCCGCAGGGCTTGTTTCATCCATCCGCGCGCCGCGTACCGGTAGCCGTATTGAGGCTGCAGGTTGATGGCTCTGCCCAACAGCTCCAGGCTCTCGTATGCTCGGTCGTTGTGAAACAGCGCCACCGCTCGGTCATTCAAAAAGTCCGGGTCGAGTCCCCAATCGGAGTTTTCGCGTTCCGCCTCATCAAAACCCACCAACGCGCTTTGCCATTGGCCCGCCTCAGCGGAGGCCCGCGCTTGGTGGACGAGTAAGTGGCCTTTCGGAGAAGCGGGTTGACGATGGGAATTGGACATGGTGCAGTGCAAATCAGGCTGTTCAAAAATACAACGCCCCGGGGGCCGCTTTGTTTCGTACGTCCTCCGAAATTGCAGGTGAAAGATGAGCATGGATTTTCCCCAATTTCGGAAGCTGGAAGGCGCCCCCAACCTCTACATCATCGAGGGCCCAAAGCACGTCACAGAGTGGCAGCCGATGGGAGATGGCAAATGGGTGGTGCACCAGCATTACGCATCCGATTACCCGCGCTACCAGTGGGTCACTGAACTGTTGCAGGGCGATGACCCTGTTCGCGCCTTGACTGCCGACGCATGGGAGGCGTTGTACAGAGAACGGTCGGAAGCATCGGCGGACCCTGCGCCGGGCCGGATGCCTTGGCCACCGATGCGTTCCCCTTGGCAAGAGGAAGCGGCGGTGGGCCCTCTGACGACGTTTGGAGCGGCTGGGCATGCACAATGCTTGGCCGAAGTGGCCAGCGACGCCGATGTCCGCTGGGCGCTGGAAGATCGCGGGGAGTTGCCGTTGATGGTGCTCGGCGGAGGCTCCAACGTACTCATGCACCGGGATTGGACGGGGCGCATGCTGCACATGAACATCCGCGGCGTTCAGAAAATCGCCGACGACGGCGATGCCGTGGAAGTGGTGGTGGGTGCGGGCGAGTCCTGGCACGCGTGGGTGATGCACGCTTTGGATGCCGGGTGGAACGGCTTGGAAAACCTCGCCTTGATTCCGGGTTCTGTCGGCGCCTCGCCGATGCAAAACATCGGCGCGTACGGCGTGGAAGTGAAGGACCGATTTGCGTGGTTGGAAGCCATCCACCGCGAAACCGGCGCCTTGGAGCGTTTCGATGCCGAACGGTGCGCTTTTGGCTACCGCGACAGCGTCTTCAAACAAGCGGAAAAAGACACGTGGGTCATCGTGCGGGTGGCTTTTCGATTGCAGCGATCGGCCGCGTTGAATACGCACTACGGCGCCATTCAGGCTGAGCTTCAAACCCGCGGCTGGGATGCAGGGACAACCCATCTCCAAGTGGCCGAAGCGGTGATGGCCATCCGCCAATCGAAGCTGCCCGACCCGCGTGACATCGGAAACGCCGGAAGTTTTTTCAAAAACCCCGTGGTATCAAAAGAGGCCTTCGAACGCATTCAACGTGAGCACCCGGAGGTGGCGCATTATCCGGCTCCGGACGGCAAGGTGAAACTCGCCGCGGGGTGGTTGATCGACCGAGCGGGCTGGAAAGGCCACCGCCGCGGGGCGTGTGGCGTGCACGACCGACAGGCCTTGGTGCTCGTCAACCACGGCGGCGCGACCGGTGCTGAAGTCTGGGCGCTGGCGTTGGACATCATGGCGGATGTCGAAAGCAAGTACGGCGTCCGATTGGAACCCGAGGTCAATCAGGTAGGCCTGTAAACACACACACCCAACCCCTGGGTAGGAGTTGGGTGGGCATTTGCTATTCCGATCCGCTTAACTATCAGAATATGGGGCAAGGCAGGTAACGGGGCGACTGGGGCCGCTTGCGCTGCTGCGTTTGCCAAGTGTATGAGAGCACAATCTCGTGGCTTCCACCGGTGGTGGACAGGCCCAACGTGCTCAAGGTGATGTCGTAGCTGTAGCCGACTTTCCAGTTGTCCTGGCCGTAGCCGACAATCGCACTGACGGCGTCGACGTCTGCTCCGCCTTCGATGGTGTGGCCAAAGGGCAGTCCCTGGTACCACAGACCGAAGCTCAACGGCTTGGTGTCGTAGTAGATGCCCAAGTCGAGCTGGTCGAATTCCCCTTGCGCCATGTAGTTGAACGCTACGATGAGGTCACCGTGGTGCTTGTTGCGCATGTAGTCCATGATGGGCATGCGCCATCCGCCGTGAACGGAAGTTTTGATGTCCATCGGATCGATGTACGTCGCGTTCAAGCTTTCGTTTGGATTGTTCAAGTGATCGAATGAACACCCCAACCACGTGTACTTTCCAGTCAAAAGGAAACCAGTCGCGAAATCGAAGTAGTGGCGAGATACGTTCGGACGGTCTTCGATGGTGCTCACTGCGGGACCGCGGATTAGCTGATCACCAAAGGTCAATTGCGAGATATCGACTGAGCGATTGGCCAAGGCAGCCTGCAAGGCCGGGCGCAAGCGCCAGCCGTTGCCCAATGGAATCTCGTAGGCATACTGTCCGGCAATCCGCGTGGTACTCAGTCCACCAGCACCGGCTTCTTCTTGGCTCATCAAGATGCCAAAGCCGCTGTTCAAGTTGCGGTTGTACCAGTCGGCGGCGACGTGCCATCCGACGTACGCTCCGGGCATGGCCGCCCACTGGTTGCGGTAGACCGTTGCCAAACGCGCATCATCGAGGGAACCGGCGAAGGCAGGATTGACGCTTGTTGGAATTGCGTTGTACTGCGTGTACCGCAGGTCCTGGCTCCACGCTTGCCCGAAGGACAAGCCCAAGGCGAGGATGAGTGTGCAAATCGCTTTCATAGCTGTGGTGATATTCAAGTGCTTCATGTCGGTTTATTTGATGAGGGTTACATCCCCTGCTTGAGTGGTACGGTAACCACTGCTGAAGGTTGCGGTTGCCTTCCACGCATATACGTCCTGGCGAACGATGCGGCCTTGGAAGTATCCGTCCCAGCCGATGTAAGGATCGGTCGAGCGGAAGATCAATTCTCCCCATTTGTTGAAGATGATCAACTCGTAGTCCACGATGCCCATGTGGTGGGGGTGGAAGACGTCGTTGTCCAACGCATTGGGGTCGTAGTAACCGCCGTTTGAGCCGCCCGTGTTGGGGGTGAACGCCGTTGGGAATTCCATGAATCCGCCGACCGTAGCCTCAACAGCGTGCTCCAACGTGTAAGTGGTGGGGCAGTTGAAGCTGTTGTTAGCGGTCAAACTGACGGTGTAGATGCCCGGCTCCGTGTAGTAGTGTACCGGATCTTTTTCAGTGCTGAACTGGCCATCGCCGAAGTCCCAGAAGAACTCCGTTGCGTCCATTTCAGACAAGTTGACAAAGTCGACCGGCTGGTCCGGTACGATGACTTCGGTTGGGCTGTTCACAAAGGCAGCAGAGGCCGATGGGAATACTTCAACGGCGCCGTACTGGATGACTTGGTCCTCCTGGCCTTCATAGCCAATTACGGTCAAGGAGACGTTGTACACACCGGGGCGGGTGAAGACGTGGGTTGGGGACTCTTCTGAGGTCATAACATCGTCGTCAAAATCCCAGATGTACTGCGCTCCGTGGATGGAGTGGTTGTCGAAGTCCACGGCCAATGGCGCACATCCGCTGCCACTTCCTGTGAAGCTGGCCACCGGGTTGGGTGACAAGATGGTGATCACCTCCGTGTGCGCATCGGCACAGAATCCGTTGTCAACCAACAAAGTCACATTGTACGTGCCCCACGAGTTGTAGGTGTGGAAAATCGGCTGGTCGGAAGCCAACTCGGCGCCATCTCCAAAGCTCCAGTGCTGGATGGCACTTGAAGAAGCCGTGCTCAAGTTGGTGATGCCAACTGTCGTGTTCGGGTACGTCTGGATGGCCGGGCTAACGGTAAATTCAGCAGTAGGGGCAGCGTACACCTCGACGCCTACGGCGGTGGTGTCTGCGCATCCGTATGCACTCATAGCGATGAGCTCAATTTCATACGTCAAATCTTCATCGGTTGCGTTCACGAACGTGTGGGTGGGGTTCAACTCGTTTGAAGGAGCCGATCCGTCGTTGAAGTTCCAGATGAACGAAGCTGCACCTTCCGATTGGTTGATGATGTTGGCTTCCACAGGTGTGCAACCTTGCGCTACCACGTCGAACTGAGCGTTCAAGTGAGGACCAACTTCTACGTTAACGGCATCAGTTGAAGTGCAACCGTGTGCGCTGCTGACGGTAATCTCGGTTGTGTAAACCACAAGTTCATCGGTGGGGTTGAAGAATGTCTTCGTGTGCACGGAATCTGCAATGGCACTGTATTCACCGTTGCCGTAAGACCAATCGGTAGCCGTGTGACCGGCGCTGGCATTTTCGAACGTGACGTCAACGGGGTAACAGCCTTCGGCCTCCACAACCGTCAATGCCGCTTCGGGTTGACCCCACACTTCGATTACCTGAACTGTGGTGTCTGCGCAACCCGCAGCATTAACTGCCACGAGGGCCACATTGTACTGTACATCTTCGGTGCCCAAAGCCTCAAACGTGTGAGCCGGGTTCAAGGCATCCGAAGTCGTGCCGTCGCCGAAGTTCCAGGTCGTTGAAGCCGTGGCTTGAACCGACGTGTTGTTGAAGGCCACTACCATTGGTGTGCATGTACTCGCGGGCAAATCAAAGTTTGCTGTGACTTGCGGGTGAACGGTGTGCTCAATGGCCATGGCAGCCGAGCAACCTTGATCCGTAGAAGCCGTCAACAGCAGGGTCGATGTGGCATCCGTTGCAGAAGGATTCACCGAATTGAAAGACAGATCAGAAGCGAGATCCAGTCCCATACCGTTCATGGTCAGGGTGATGTTGTCTGCGTATTGGGCGTCGTGAAAAACATTCCAAGTATCGCCCGAGCACGTTGCATCAGAGGATGCACTCAAGTTCACCAATGGTGTGGGGTTGACCGTCACCTCGAAGGC
The DNA here is from genome assembly GCA_937884175.1 of uncultured Flavobacteriales bacterium. Classification (GTDB taxonomy): domain Bacteria; phylum Bacteroidota; class Bacteroidia; order Flavobacteriales_D; family Sanyastnellaceae; genus UA16. The sequence goes on along the minus strand of CALGDB010000137.1, from coordinate 11,467 downwards.
GGCGGTTCCAGCACATCCGTATTCGGATACAGCTTCGATTTCAATGGTGTGCGCCGTGGCGGTTCCTTCGGCACCTTCCAGTGCGAACGTTACTTCGTTGCCAGAGGCTACAGCGGCTCCGTCTAGTGTCCACGCGATTGTAGTGGCGTCCGAGCCGGTGTATTCAATTACGGTCTCAAACGGAGCACATCCAACGGATTCCCCTGTCCAAGTAGCATTGACCGCGGGCAGAACAGTAACCGTCTTGGTCACCGCATCTGTGCAACCCAATGCGTGGGTCGCAGTGAGGGTCAACGTGTAGTCCATTGGTTCCTCTTCACCAGCGTAGGTGTAGACGTGTGTGCCGGCTGAAGCTAGTTCAACCGCATCACCATTGCCGTAGGTCCAGTTGTAGGCGTCCGCCAATTGGCTGTCATTCGAAATTTCAATACTGAGTGGAGCGCACCCGACTTCTTCGTCGATGGTAAAAATCGCTTGCGGTTGTGGCTTGATGTAAACCGTTGCTGATCCCGAGCCGACGCAACCGTTGGTGGTGGCGGCTTCAAAGGAAACGGTTGCTTCCATCAATTCATCTCCTGTGTTCTCCCACGTGTGGGTTGGAGTTTGACCGGCACCTGTCGTGCCATCGCCAAAGTTCCAGGTCAAGTTTTCTGCGCCTGGGATTGCAGGCAGGGTCAACTGCAGCGGCGAGCAAACCGTATCTGATGCCAAGCTCAAGCTGAAGGCAGCCGCAGGGTGAACTGTTACTTCTCGAGTGGTGACGTCTGAACAACCCAAGTCGTCGTGTGCAGTCAAGGTAACGGCGAACGTCGTGGTCGCACCGTTGGCCGCGAATGCATGTGTGGGGTGTTCTTCGTGGCCCGTGGTGCCGTCCCCGAAGTCCCAGTCGTACGAATCCGCGAGGACACTGTAGTTGTTGAATTGGCTCACCAAGGTATCGCATCCTTCGTCATTGGCCACCATGAAGTTGGCCACAGGCTGCGGCTTGATGTTGACGGTGGCCTGTGAAGTGCCCGCACAACCATCGGCGGTCTCAGCTTCCAGGGTCACGGTCGCGGTCATCAATCCTGTTGAAGCGTTGAACCAAGTGTGGGTAGGCGTGGCCTCGTTGGACGTTGTGCCGTCGCCGAAGTTCCATGTAACGTTCTGCGCACCGGCGATCTCGGGCATGGTCAATTCCAAAGGCGAGCATACCGAGTCAGTGCTGAGGTTCAATGCGTATTCCGCTGCTGCGAACACGTCAACTGTAGCGGTGGCAACGTCAGCACATCCCAAAGGGTGTGTAGCTGTCAGGGTTACATCAAATGCCGTGTTGCTGTCAATTCCGTCGAAGGTGTGGTTGACGGATGAACCGGTCGCACTGGTGCCGTCACCGAAGTTCCAGTTCAAGTCTGTACCTGCAGTGCTGGTGCTTGTGAACGCTGCGTCTAACGGCTCACAGCCACTCAAAGCATCTGCATTGAAAGCAGCTGTTGGCTGGGGCTTCACAGTAATCAAATCAACGGCCAAGCCGGCGCATCCGTGCTCCGTTTCACCGGTAACACTGACGATGTAGTTGTCGAGACCGCCGGTTGCGTTTTCCCACGCGTGATCGGGTGTGGCCTCATTCGAAGTCGTACCGTCGCCGAAGTCCCACGCTACGTTTTGAGCGCCAGCGATGACCGGCAAGGTCATTTCAAGGGGAGAGCAAGCGGTTTCAACACCGAGATCCAAGGTGAAATCTGCGGCGGGGAATACCGTAACTGTCAACGTATCGGTATCCGTGCAGCCCAGGTCGTCGTAAGCCGTCAAGGTAATATCGTACGTCTGAATAGTGCCGTCCGTGTAGAATGCCTGCGATGCCGTCGGGCCATCGTCGGTGATTCCGTTGCCGAAGTCCCAAACGTATGAATCTGCATCGCTGGAGATGTTTTCGAAGTTTGCGGCCAGCGGCTCACACCCTTCCAAAGCGTCAGAACTGAATTCAGCCACGGGCTGGGGTCGAACGTAAACCGTCTCAGTGTGTGAGTCCACGCAACCGAACACGGACACCCCTGTGAACGTGATGGAAGTACCCATCAGTCCGCCGTTGGTGTTTTCCAACAGGATGCTCGGAGCTTGTTCGTCTGACGTGTTGCCGCCACCAAAGTTCCACGTAAAGGAGTTTACGCCTTCCATCATCGGCATGGTCAACTCCAAAGGAGAGCAGGCCGTATCATTCGGAAGAGCAAACGTAAAGTCTGCTTCCGGGTAGACTTGAATGGTTGTAGCTGTGGTGTCGTTGCATCCTTCCACCGAGTGTGCAACCAACTCAACCGTCTGGCTTTCGATGGCGTTGTTGATGTTCTCCAACGTGCCGGTCCAATCAGCGTTGGACGTGACGAAGTTGCCGTTGGCGTACCATTCGTATGCGATTGCTCCCTCTGAAAGGTTGGCAATGGGCAACGTGTAAGGAGCACATCCGGCATTGGCCGCAGGATCGATCTGCGCAATGGCGCGTGGGAAGGCTTCAACGGTGATGTCATCCGTAGCCGAGCAGCCTTGTGCAGAGGTCACGGTAATCGTGGCAGTGTGTACGCTGGCATCGCCAATGGCGGTTTCGAGCGTTGCATCGACCGAAGCTGCGTTGAAGGCGTCTCCGTCGATTTCCCAGGCAAATGTCGCGGCCAAAGAAGCGTCCGCGTTGAACGCTACTTCCAGCGGTGAACATCCGCTTAAGATGTCTGCTTGGGCTTCGACCGTTGGGTTGGGGTTGATGCCGACAAACTGGGAAGTCGACGCGGTGCACTCGGGAGTGGTAACCGTCAAGCTCACGTTGTAGTCTCCTGTAAAGGCGTAGTCGTGAGAAGGGTTCGATTCGTAGCTGACGGCGCCGTCACCAAACTGCCAGTACCATCCGGTAATGTTGGTGTTGATGCCTGCGATCGATTCGTCAGAGAAGGAAGTGGTTTCACCGAAGCAAACGCCATCGAATGCGAAATCCGCTTCCGGCTGAGGGTGCACCGTAACGAACTGCTGAGCCGTTGACTGGCAACCGTTGATGCCGGTAACCGCGACTGAAATCGGATGGTTGCCGGGCGAGTTGAACGTGATGGGATCGAGTTGTGTACCTACCTGGAAAGATGGAGAAGGCATGAACGACCACACGTACAAGTACGAGTCGGCTGCGCTCACATCGCCGGTTACGGTCACTTCACCGCACCCTTCGTTGGCCGAGAGGTTCATGCTGACCTCAGGACGTGGCAATACGGTGATGTCAAGGCTCGACGTGTCCGCACACGCTCCATTGGTGCCCGGGAACTGAATCACACTCTGCACCGTGTAGTCTCCAGGGTTGGAGAACGTGAAGCTCACGTGACCGGTTGAGGTGTTCAAGAAATTCGGGTTGACACCAAAGTTCCAAGCATACTGCACACCAGTAGCTTCTTGGTGAAACTGCACCGATGTTCCTTCGCAGACGCTTACCTCGCTGCTCCAAAAGTCACTGACCGGAGCGCTGGCGAAGTAGTGCCCTTCGATGGAACACGATCCGTCGGCTTCAGCCAACGTCACCGTGTAGCTCGAAGCGTCACCGGCGTACGTGTGCGTCACCGGCGTATCGCCGGGGTTGAACGCACCGATGGCTTCGGTGGCGCTGCCGTCACCCCAATCGATCACCAAGTCCGCCCACGACGTGGACGTCTCGATGCTCAACGGAGCGCCAGCGGCACTGCAGTTGTACCATGTGGGATTAGATGTTGCAATTCCTTCGTTATCAATGACTTCCTGACACTGAGCGAAGAGGGAATTGGGCGCAATGGCACCCAAAAACAATGCAATGGATATGATATATAAGCGGATCATACCCGGCTTTTACGGGAGTTTTCCGCAGAGGTTGCACTTCGGGTTGCTTATTTATCAGTCGTTTACCTCGTCGAGGATGGATTGGACAACTGAAGAAACGGCCGGGCACAGGTGTGCGTTCTGCTCGGTGATGCCCAAAATCTCCCGCATGTTCTTGCGATCGGTGTGCGGAAATTCCCGGCAGGCCTGCGGCCGTTCGCTGTAAATCTTGCAGGCATTTGTCTCCTCCTCCAGGAACGCGCACGGGGCCGACTGCAGAATCCAATCACCGTCTTCGTCGCGTTGCAGGTACCGACATGAAAAGTCAGCAACCTTCATCCCGAGGTGCTTGGCGATGCGAACGATGTCACGCTCTTTGAAGATGGGACTCGTGGTTTTGCAGCAATTGGCGCAAGTGAGACAATCGATGCGGGTGAAAGCGGCTTCGTGTCCGTTGTGAAATTGCGTGTCGAGGTCCTTTGGAGCATTGCGCCGCCATCCTGCGAAAAGGCGTTGGATGGCCTTGCGGTTGCGCGCCGACCAGAGCAATTGCCGTTTGTATTCGTCCTTCAATGCGGATCTTGGAATGCCGGGTTGGTCGTAAAGGACGTATCCGTTAACGTGTGCAGGAAGGCCGTCAATTGCGCTTTTTGCACGGAACTCAGCTGAAGCCCGCCGCTACTATACTTCATGAACGGGTCAACGGTGGTCGAGGGGACTCCGCCCGAGTTGTAGTGGTCGATGATCTCCTCCAGCGTTTGGAAACGGCCGTCGTGCATATAGGGACCGGTGAGCGCAATGTTGCGAAGCGTGGGTGTTTTGAATTTGCCGGAATCGAGTGGATTGCCCGTGACCCCTGCGTGGCCGGGGTCATCTGCGAACGTGCTATCCAACCCGTTGTTGCGGAACAAGTAATCGCTGAATTGCAGACCCGCCTCCCCGTGGCAGTGGAAACAATCGCCCCCAAACTCGCCGCCAGGTGTGGTTTCTGGGTCGCCGCCCTCGCGGAGGAAGATCTCGTACCCCGCAAATTCCGCGTCGGTCAAGAATGTCTCGCCGCGCCGCCATTGGTCGAATTTGGAATTGGCGGAAACCATGGTGCGCAGAAATTGGGCAATGGCTTGCGTGGTGCGTTCGGGCGTAATCACGTCATCGCCAAAGGCCACGGCAAACCGAGCTGTGTAGTCCTCCGAATTTTGAAGGCGCTCCACCGCTTCGCTCCACGGCAAGGCCATTTCATCGGGATGCGACACCGGCTCGAGAATCTGTTCTTCGAGCGTGACGGCTCGCCCGTCCCAAAAAAAGGTGGGCGACCAGCCGATGTTGATGATGGCCATGGCATTGCGGATGCCCTGGGCACCGGTGATGCCGGTGCTGTAGGGATTGGGGTCCGAGAACCCGGCCGATGGGAGGTGGCAGGAGCCACAGCTCATGGAGCCGTCTGCGGACAAGTCCTTTTCCCAGAAGAGCAGCCGCCCCAATTCGATGCCCTCCACCGTGAGCGGATTGTCTTCGGGAATATCCATCGGAGGGAAAAACGGCGGAATCTCAAGGGTGTATGGCGTGGCTGCAGGCGAACAGTCCGGCGTAGCGCAGGGCAGCACGTCATCTTGGCAGCGCTCACATCCGGTCAAAACCAGCACGGCTAAAGCATAAAGGCCAATTCGGATGTGCCCTGCGACCTTCATTCCACATTGATTTTCCAGGCGTCCACAAGCAAATCCATCATGCGACCGCCCAAGCTGTCTCCCTGCGCGTTGTGCGTTACCGGATCCACTGCCAAATCGATGGCGTCCACTGCGCCGTTCAGCGCCTTCGCTGCATCGAGGGTGAGCGTGAGGCTCGTAGTTTCTTCAGCAGCTACAACCAGCGGTTCGGGCAATTCCAGCGTCACCGTTCGATAGCTGGCGTCGGTTCCGCAGTGGTAGGAAACCGGTTCGAGCAATTGCGTGCCGGTGTCGAGGGCAAATTTTCCTTCGTACTTGACAAAAATGTACCCGGACGACCACGTCCAGAACATACCGGCGGAACCGATTACACTGAGCGGATGGCTGTTGGGGTAGGATGCCGGATCAATGTCGGTGTTGATTTCTGGGGGGAGGCCCATGCCAAAACGAACGGCATCGTAGGTGCCGGCTTCCAACGTACTCGTGATGTGCTGCGCATGCACGCTGAAATCAATCAGGCTCACGTCTGCTCCTTCGTTCCATTCGCCCTCGCTGCGGAAAGCGACCGGCGCGATGTAGAGCTGCAAGTTGTCCAAGCGCACCGGATAGCCGTTGTGGTCGGTCGCGACTTGCTCCAAGGTGTACGCTTCTTCGCCCCATGTCAATTCCAAGTTCATCTGCGCTGTTCCCGGCGCGGCGACTGGCGGCTCAGGGTTGCACCCATCGCAGCCGGTGAGAGCCAAGGTGAGCAGGCCAAAAACAGGAAGGGAAGTGCGGATATGCATGGCGAACGTGCGTTGTTTCGCAAAGGTATAACGTCTAATTTGGGCAGACGTTGCACAGCGCTCACAATTAGGTAGAAATGGAGGTCAAGTTTGCAAAGAAGGGGTTTCACGTGGTCAAAGCGAGCGCTGGATCGGGTAAAACCTACCGCTTGGTGCGCGATTACCTCGCATGCTGCCTGTGGGAAAACAATCCGCATTACTTCAAACACATCCTCGCCATCACCTTCACCAACCTTGCCGCGCAAGAGATGAAGGAGCGCATCTTGAGCGACGTCCGTGAGGTGGCGGAGGGAAAGGGCTCCATGCACGGGTCGTTGCTTGAAATCATCCCCATTGCACCGGAGGAATTGGAACGAAGGGCACGTGCCTTAGGCGAGGCCATGATGCACCGGTACGAGGACTTCAGCGTCATGACCATTGACAGTTTTGTCCACCGGCTGGTCCGCAGCTTCAGCAAGGATTTGCAGTGGGAGGAGGATTTTCAGATTGAATTGGACGAGGAAGCGCTGTTGGACGAGGCGATTTCCAGGCTGCTCAGCCGGGTGGGTCGTCCGGAGGAAAAAGCGTTGACGGCGATGCTGGAAGGCTTCGTGCGACAACAGGTAGAGGAGGAAAAAAACGCCATCATTCGCCACCAATTGCAGTCGTTCAGTAAGCAGGTCACGAAGGAAAACATGCAAGCAGCGTTGCAGGCGCTGGACCCCACTGAGTGGACGCCCGAGGCCCTAGAACGGTTCCGCAAAACCCAACGCGAAAGCCTGCGCAAACGTCGCGCTGTGCCCATTGAGGCGGCCGAATCCGCCCTTGCTCGAATCCAAGCGCTGGACTTGCAGGAGGGAGACTTCAGCTACGGAGACTTGCCCAAGTGGCTTCGGCGTGTAGCCAACGGATCCGGACGCAAGGCCACCATCGGCAAACGCCTCGCAGGTCAGTTGGAGGAGTCGGTGTTTTGGTCTTCCAAGGCATCCGCTTCCACCGCAGCACGAATTCAGGATGCCATTCCAGCCATCGAACAGGCTGCACAGGCGTGGCGTGACCTCTACGATGGGGAATCGGGGCGGGAGTTCAAACTAGAAGAGCACCTGCAGCAGCGCGTGAGCTTGATCGGCACCCTCGGTCTGATCCGCGATGAACTCGCTGCCGTGGAGCGGGAAAAAAACGTGCGCTTGCTGTCCACCCTCAATCGGGAAATCGCCGCCATCGTGCGGGACAATCCCGCGCCGTTCATCTACGAGCGCATCGGCAACCGGTACCGCAACCTCTTCATCGATGAGTTCCAGGATACGTCGATCACCCAGTGGCACAACTTGATTCAACTTTTCGAACACTTGGTTTCGTTGGACGAAATGGGCATGGTCGTGGGCGACGGCAAGCAGGCCATTTACCGGTGGCGAAATGGTAACCACGAGCAGCTCGAAGCGCTGCCCGGCCTCATCGGCAATCCCGGACCGTCACTCGTTGACGCCGCTCAGGCATTGCGGCGTGCCCACCTCCCGGCGACGTTGAAGTTCAACCGCCGTTCCGGTTCAGCCATCGTTGACTGGAACAACCGGTGGTTCGGGAGCGTTCAACGCCACCTCCCCGAATCCTTGCAGGGCGTCTACGATGATGTGCGGCAAACGGCCACGGCCAAGCACGAAGGCAATGTGCACTTGGCCTGCTTGGTCCAACAAGAAGGGGTCGGCAAACAAGACCAGCGCAACGCGTGGGTGGTAGAACGCATCCTCGCCCACACCGGAGGAACCTTGGTCGATGAAGGAGGAACCAAACGGTATGTCCCACCCGCAGACGCTTCGGCTCATTTTGCGTTGTCCGACATTGTGGTGCTGTTGCGCCGCAACAAGGACGGCGCAGCCCTAGCCCAACACCTCATGGATTGCGGCATCACGCCGTGGACGTCGGAGAGCCTGCACCTGGGCCGTCACCCGGTGACACTGGCGGTGGTGGCCCTGTTGCGTTCGGTGCTTGACCCGGACAACCCCGCTCACGCGCTGGCCTTTACTCAGAACTACTGTGCCATTGACCGCACGGCTTCGGAAGCCGAGTTGCTGAGAAGTCACCGCACCGTGACGACCTACTTAGGATCGGATGGGGTCGAACGTAAGCGCAGTGCGATGGATGCACGAGCTTTGTTCCAAGCTGTGGCGCCTGACCTACGCCCTTGGGAATTGGTGACAGCGCCATTGACGTTGCTCGTGGGCCATTGCTTTGAAGTGCTCGGATGGTCCAACCGCTTCCCCGCGTACACGGAGGGGATGTTGGAATTGGTGCACGAAGTGGTGACCCAGCGCCGGGGCACGCTGAAGGACTTCCTGTCCCACTGGGACCGGCGGGGCTACAAACGCAGCATCCGCGTGAGCGGGGCGAAGAACGCCGTTCAAATCATGACGCCCCACAAGGCCAAAGGCTTGGATTTCAAGGTGGTCATCGCACCGATTCATCCAGAAAAAATTGACCGGTTCAAGGATGAGATTCCGGTTCGGTTGGATGCTGAACGGTTTGGATTGCCAGCAGCGCTGCTTCGGGACAGCGATTTAAAAGACACGGTCATGGACCACGAACGACAAGCCGAAATTGACCGCACTGTCTTGGATGCTTTGAATGTGGCCTACGTGGCTGCGACACGGGCGGTGGACCGGCTGGACATCGGATTGGAATTTGACAAACCACCTTCGGCCGACATGGCCATTCAGACCCTCCCGCAGTTGCTGTGGAAAGGGTGGCAAGAAGCCTTCCCCGAACGCGTGAACGGTGCGACAGTGCTGGACAATTTTGGGGCAAACGACCGAAAAGCGAGGTCCGTAGATGATCAGGCAGTCGGAGTGGACCACGTGCAGCGGCTCGCATTGGGACAGCCGTATGGCCAGCGCATTGCCCGTCCCAAGTTGCATTGGGCAGCTCTTGCTTCCGAAGGTAAATGGACGCCCATCGAGCATGGGAACGCTGTTCATGGTTTGTTGGGTGAGCTTAAGCACGCAAGGGATTGGCCGGGCTTGAAGGAACGCATGGAGCGTGCCAACCTCTGGACTCCGGATCAGCGCGCCTCCGTCTCGGCCTTGATTGATTCCATCCTCAACGGCCCGGACACGCGCAAGTTTTTTGAAGCGTACGCCACAGAAGTGTTCGCAGAGCGTACCGTTCACTTCGGAAACAGTGAGTTGGGGCGGCCGGATCGGGTGGTGCACCTCGATGGGGTTTGGCACGTGGTCGATTTCAAAACCGGGGAACAACGCGATAAACACAAATCCCAAGTGGCCGGGTACTGCGAGGTCATCAACGCGATGCATCCGGGCGAAGCAGTGAAGGGTTGGCTCATCTACACGCAGCCCCTGCAACTCGTGCATGTGCATGTGCTGTTTGGCGCTTCGTGAAGGGGCGATTTCGCAACAGGTTGCCTAACTTGCTGTCCCAAGCCTGATTCGATGAAAAAAGCCTGCCTGTTCGCTTGTTGCGCCCTGCTCGGTGGCGTAATGCTGGCCCAGCATTCCACCCCGAATGCGCCGCTGTTCCAAAAGGGATTCCCAGTGTCTCAGGCGCAGCCCGATGCATCGTTGGCAATCCGTGCAGAAGCCTGCGCTCCCGCGACGGCCCTTCGGGACTTGGAATGGAACAACGTGCGCGCCCTCATCGAAAACGCCGGAGCGCTGTGGTACGACCGCGCCATCGACAAGGGAGCCTTCATGGTTCCGAAGGAAGAAGGCGTTTCAGTCGTGTATGGAGGGGCACTGTGGTTGGGTGGCATCAGCCCCGACCAACAGCTCAAGCTCGCTGCTGTGCGGTACCGGAACGTCGGAAACGATTTCTGGCCGGGGCCGTTGACCAACACCGGTGCGGCGGAAGTGGACCCCACGACGTGCGAGCAATACGACCGGTTCACCATCACCCAGCGGGCGGACGCCATGCGCCACCGTCAGTACTTCGATTGCATTGCCGACCCTGAATGCGACCTCGAGGAGCAGTTCCCCAACGGCTATACGATTCCCTCGTACTTCTTCGAATACCCGGCGCACGGTAACGTAGGCCTCAACCAGGACTACTACCTCGCGCCGTTTAAGGATTACGACGGGAACGGATTTTACGATCCAGCCGCGGGCGACTACCCTTGGTACGATTTCCTCCAAGAAATCGATTGTGCAGAGCGCCGCCGCGAAGACCAGGTCCCGTTGTACGGTGACCAGACCTACTACTGGATTTTCAATGATAAGGGTAACATCCACTCGGAATCGCAGGGTGAGCCGATTGGGATGGAAATCCGCGCGCAGGCCTTCGCCTTCTCGACCAACGATGAGGTGAACAACATGCAGTTTTACAACTACGTGTTGATCAACCAAGGCACGCAGACCTTGACCGACACGTATTTTGCCCAGTGGGTCGACTGCGATCTGGGCGGCCACGTGGACGACTACGTGGGCGTAGACGTCGAGCGCGGCCTCGGCTACAGCTACAACGGCGACGCATTCGATGAGCCGACGAGCTATTCCATCGGTTACGGGGAAAATCCGCCGGCGATGGGGGTGGACTTTTTCGAAGGGCCCTACCAAGATTCGGATTCCATAGACAACCCGTTAACCACCGTATTTTCGGATGCCATCGACTCACTCGGCATTCCCTACCAAGGCATTGGCATCGGTTACGGTGACGGCGTCATCGATAACGAGCGCTACGGCATGCGGAAGTTCATTTATTACAACTGGAACTTTGGCATCAACGGCCAGCCGACGTTGGCGGCGCAGTACTACAATTACATGCGCGGGTTCTGGAAAAACGGGCAACGCATGGCCTACGGGGGCGACGGCCTGACCGCTGCCACCGGAGCGGACCTCGACATTCCCGCGGATTACATGTTCCCTGGAGATACCGACCCGTACCGATGGGGTACCATCGGTATTTCTGTCGAACCATGGACGGAAGTAGGGGCGGGCAACCCACCCGGTGATCGTTTGTTCCTGCAATCGGCCGGCCCCTTCACCTTGGAACCGGGTGACTACAATAACATCACCGTGGGCATGGTTTGGGCGCGGGCTACTAGCGGCGAGCCTTTTGAGAGCGTGGAGTTGTTGCGTTTGGCCGACGACAAGGCGCAGGCGCTTTTCGACAATTGCTTTGAGATCGTGTCCGGTCCTGACGCCCCGGATGTGACCATTCAAGAATTGGAAAACGAGCTCATCCTCTACTTGACTAACGACAATCCGCTTTCAAACAACTACGGTGAAG
>CALGDB010000136.1 GCA_937884175.1 uncultured Flavobacteriales bacterium | reverse complement strand
ATGCGCCGCATCGTGCGGAAGGCTGCGGTGACGTAAGGTTTAGTACTGTGGTTGGTTCCAGACCTTGAGTTGATCGTCTGCGGAAACGCCGCTCAGCACCTCGACCGAAATACCGTCTGAAAGGCCCAGCTCCACATCATGCCGCTCGAAACGGTTTTCATCCACAAGAACCTCAACGAAGGTTGCACCGTCGGCATACTGCACGAGCATCTCCGCCATGACCAACACCCCCCGGCGTTCGTCCAACACCACGTTCGCATTGGCCGAGTAGCCAGCGCGCAAAAACTGACCTTCCTGCAGTTCCACTGCTGCTTTGATCTCGAATTGAATGGCGCCCGCTTCTTCGATTCCTTTGGGGCTGATGTACTCTAGGGTTGCCGGGATGACGAGGCCCTCGATGGCGCCGACGGTCAACTCAATGGCCATCCCGACCGAGAGTTTCTCGACTTCAGATTCGTCAATTTTTCCGACAAAAATGAGGTCTTGCATGTCCGCCACAGTCGCGATGGTCGTGCCCTCATTGAAATTGTTGGCCTCGATGACACTGTTGCCCTTTTTGACCGGTACATCCAGTACCATACCGTCAATGGTTGACGTGATGAGTGTGTTGGAGGTACGCCCGCTTCGGGCAGCCACGCCGTCCTGGATGATGCGCAAATTGTCCTCAGCTGCATAGAATTCCTCCTGGGCCTGTTTTCGGGCCAGTTCAAACCGCTGGAAGTCCGCTGCGGCGATGATGCCATCTTCAAGGAGCAAGCGGTTGCGCTCCGTATTAGTCTCGGCGTCCTCCAAACTGATGCGCGCACGCTCCAACCGAGTTTCTGCGCTGCTAAGCGCCCCCATGTCCGGCACCACCATCACCTCAGCGAGAACATCACCTGATTGCACCTGCTCACCTGCTTCCACCTGCACAAGGCGAACGATTCCAGAGATTTGCGGCTTGATCAGGATTTCTTGGCGCGGCTGAATGGAGCCTGCAGCCACCGTTTTGATGACAATGTCGCCGGTTCGAGCATTTTCCGTCCGGTACGTCGCTTCCTCCTGTTGCTCCTGGGTGTACAGGTGGTTCAGGGTATAAGCAGCGCCAGCCAACACTAAAACGATGAAGGCAATGAGCGTATACAGGCGTCCTTTTTTCATGGTTATTCGGTTCGAATCGCTTCAACAGGGCGAACGGAGACGGCTCGGAAAGCTGGAAGGATTCCAGCAAAAGCGCCCATCACCACCATAGTGAGCAAAGATTGTAATACTATGTCAATGGATACTTCAGGGTTGCGAAAACTTCCGCCTTGCAGGTCGGGCATGCTTTCAAGCAAGGTATTGATGCCCTCGATGGTAGCCACGCCGAGGATGGCCCCCACCAACCCAAACAACGTCGTCAATAACAGGGTCTCCCCAATAATCTGGCGGACCACGACGCCCGGGGTGGCACCCAGCGCGCGCCGTATGCCCAATTCGTTCGTGCGCTCGCGAACGGTAATCAGCATGATGTTCATGATGCCGATGATGCCGGCTAGCAAAGCCAGTCCACCAAAGACAAAACTCACCCACCGAATGGCACTGAATACCGATTGAATCTCCTCGAATTCCCGGGCAACGGTCCAATGTCCAAAGGCTCGGTT
>CALGDB010000135.1 GCA_937884175.1 uncultured Flavobacteriales bacterium | reverse complement strand
TATGTGATGAGTGTGAACAGCGTCATAGATTTCAGGGCCTCGACGCTTGTTAAAAAAGTGCGCGGTGCGCCGATGACAATTGACGTTGGAGGAGAGGTGTGGATGGATGACTTTATCAGTGTCGGCGCCATGGTGCGCTGGCGCGAGGGCATTGGGTTCCAGGCGAGCTACCGACACGATGCCGCTTGGCGCTTCTATTACGCGCTAGATGTTCCATTGAATGGCCTGATCAATAGAAACTTTGGTTCCCATGAGATTGGTATTTCGTGGGACTTCGGTCCGATGCGCCCGGCCTTCCAGAGTCCAAGATTTTTCTGATGAAAAAAGCCTTGCACATAACCATCGCCATGGCCTTGTCTACCGTTGGATGGGGGCAATTTTCCCGTGTTGATTATGCTGAGGAAATGATGCTGCGTTGGAAGTACGCCGAAGCCTATCCCGTGTGGGCTGAGCTGGCAGAAGAAGAAGCCACTCCGGATTCCATGCGTTTGGGGTATGCGCGCAATGCGGCCATCGCCGCTTACCAGGCAAACTTCATCGAAGAAGCGATGGCTTGGAATGATTCACTGCTCTTTAACGCCGAAGCCGCGGCGGCGGATTGGGTTCGGGCCTTCGAACTCTTGTGCGCAACCAACCAACACGATTCTTTGCCTGTGGCCTTGTCCATGGCGAGCCTCGAGTTTCCAGATGATCCGCAGATACAAAACTGGAGTCTTGGTGTAGATCGATTGCTGAGCCTAATTCAAGATTCCACTTCGTTTGAGGTCAAAAAGCTTCGTCCGCAATCGGAGGCTGAAGAATTTTCAGCGTTTCCATACGAGGAGGGGCTTGTTTACATGAGCACGGGATTGAATGCGGGCTTCTTGCCGACAGTAGACGGTTGGACTGGGCAGTATTACACAGAGCTGTGTCAAATCGAAAACTTGGAGGTACCCTTCAGGCGATATACCTGGTTGGAGCAAATCAGAAATCAAGATATCTTCCTCGCCTTTGATCACACGCGGAAACACGATGGTCCCGTGGCCTTTGATCGCGATGAGTCGTACGCCGTCATCACGCGAAATCAAGAAGCGTTGGACACCACGAGTGGCGTGCTGCGATCGCGCCTGATGATTGAATTTTGGAAGCGCTACGTGTACGAAGGTGAAGTCAAGTGGCAACGAGACGACAAACACCCGTTCAAATGGAACAATCCTTCCTACTCGGTGGCGCATGCCACGTTCGCTTTGAACGATGACATCATCATTTTCGCAAGTGACATGCCCGGAGGGTTCGGGGGTATGGATCTGTATACTTCAACCTGGGATGATGGGGAGTACTCCGAACCGAAGAACTTGGGCCCCACGGTCAACACGGATGGGGATGAGGCGTTCCCTTACGTATCAAGCACCGGTGCGTTGTTCTTCAGTTCCAACGGGCATCCGGGAATTGGAGGTCTCGATATCTACTTGCACCGGACTGGCGCTTCTAAGATCGAACGATTGGGTTATCCCATCAATACGCACGCTGATGACTTTTCGTTCGTTTTTGACGAATTGGAAGGAGCGGGTTGGCTCTCATCTGACCGGGTGGATCACCGAGACGCGATTTACGCGGTGAAGGGAAATCCCACCGCCGCCGTCTTAGAGGTGCACGTTCAATCGTGCGATGGCTCCCCCTTGAACGCTACGCTTGTGGACTTGATTGATGCCGATTCGGGTGCACGTTACACGGAGGAAACCGATGACGACGGTAAGGTCGAATTCACCGTAGCAAGGAATCGGAATTACACGGTTACCACCCAAATCGTGGCCGGCATGGATACGCCTCCAGAATTGAAAACATTCGTGGGTGATGTAGAAGGAGCCTCCGTGGTGGTGGACCTGAATTACGTTCAAGAATTGAATCGAATCACAGTGGTGGACATGGAGGGGAATACACTAGCAAATGCCTTGCTCTCCTTTGAAAATGCTAAAAAGCAGCGGTTGAATCGGGTTACCGATGCATCTGGCGTTTTTGAATGGGGGGAAGAAATTAGCAGTGATTATTCAGCGGTGCATGTATCACTGATCAATTATTGGGATGGATACCAAGGATTCAAACAACCGCCGGCCGGTTGCCCGATGTCCATCCAAAAGACGATTGCTCTCCGTCCAAAAACGAAAGAATCTGAAGTGATTAATTTGGAGGTAATCGAATACGATTTGGATAAAGCTACCCTGCGACCAGAAGGAAAACGCGAATTGGAAAAGTTGATTACCTACATGAATCGCCCTGATTACCAGACCTACCGAATCGAGTTTTCTTCGCATACGGATTGCAGAAAAGACGAAGCGTACAACTTGGATTTGTCCCAGCGCAGAGCACAAAGCTGTGTCGATTACATCGTAAGCAAAGGGATTGATCCAAGTCGCATCATCGCAAAGGGCTACGGTGAATCGAGGCTGCTGAACGACTGTGCTGATGCAGTGACGTGCGATTGTCCGGGTAAGAACAATCAACTTGATCCGAATTGTCAAGAGTGCTCGGATGCCCAGCACCAAGCTAATCGAAGGACTGAATTAAGATTGCTGCCGGATGAATAGTCTATTGGGAGAATTGGGCCGATTGAAATCACTGTCTCTCATAGCCATATTGCTAATGACAGCGCATGGAGCTTTGGGACAAACCAGCATCACTTCCATTCCCGAAGCAGATGAGAATGGACAGATCCACATATGCCTGGGATCAACTGTATTGTTCAATGACGATACACCAGATAATTCCCTTAGTGGAGAGACCATTTTTAATTGGGATTTTGGGAATGGAGATACGGCAACGACAGCCGGTCCGCATTCGGCGGTGTACGATTCATTAGGGACATTCGAAGTCTCCTTATCTATCATCACATTAGACGGCTCGGACGATCTCGGTGAGGCAACGTTAACCGTGGTTGTTGACGGGGAAGCTCCTTTCATTCCAACATTGGGGCCAGGAAACCCCTGCACAATTCCCGACACGGCTGCGACTCCGATTATTTTCCAAACCCAAAATGGTGATGCCAGTTGTACATGCAACTTCACCAATGTTGGTCCGGCAGTGGCAATTATGGACACAGATTCGTTCCCATCGGGTACCGTCTCAACGATTTGGTGGGGAGGGGCAGGGACATCGCAAACAGGTGGCACATCGCCTTACACTGTGCAGAATGGGCCTTTTCCCACAGCAGATTCATCGTTGACCATATTTGAGGGGCAAGGGCCACTCGGTCACTATGCTCAACAAGGGAGCTATAACTTGATGCACGTAGTTGACTTCCCTGGTGGATGCACCTACAGTGCCTATTATGTGATGAGTTGGGGAGCAGCGCTGATTGATTTTTGTGCAAATGCTGCGCAGTCAGTGTGTTACCCATTGGAATACCCACTTTGCTTCGGGTCACAAGCGCCCGGGACTACGTATACCATTGATTGGGGAGACGATTCAACGCAAGTTTTTACCTACCCTAATCTGCCGGTTTCTCCCAATGTCGTGGGGCATACCTATGATCCTTCTTGCGACAGCACAGGGACAGCTGAGGGCTATGTAATCACGGTAATTGCGACC
>CALGDB010000134.1 GCA_937884175.1 uncultured Flavobacteriales bacterium | reverse complement strand
CGAGCATTGTCGCAACCGAGCGGTTTTCGAAGCACGCGCCACGTTACACGGAAGCCAGCCTAGTCAAGCGCTTGGAAGAATTAGGTATTGGACGACCTTCCACTTATGCTCCAACGATTTCAACGGTGCAGAAGCGTGGTTATGTTGAAAAAGGAGACCGCGACGGAATGCCCCGTGACTTCCGCGTGTTGACGCTGAACAACGGCCAAGTCGACGAGAAGACAGAAACCGTAAACACGGGGGTCGAGCGCGCCAAGCTCTTCCCGACCGACATCGGCACGGTCGTGAACGACTTCTTGCTGCAGCATTTTGACAACATCATGGATTTCAACTTCACCGCTGAAGTGGAGGAGAAATTTGACGTCATCGCCCAAGGCCAAATGGACTGGCGCACCATGTTGAAGGATTTTTACCACGGCTTCAAAAAAGACGTGGACAACACCCAAGAAAACGCGGAGCGCGCATCGGGAGAGCGCATCTTGGGCCAGCACCCCGAGAGCGGAAAAACAATCCTAGTGCGCATTGGTCGGTACGGCCCGCTCGCGCAAATCGGCGATCCCGACGACGAGAAGAAGGAATTCGCTTCGTTGCTGAAGACCCAAAGCTTGGAAACCATCACCTTGGAAGAGGCGCTCGACCTCTTCAAATTGCCACGCCTACTGGGCGAGCATGAAGGTAAGGTCGTTACCGCGGCCATTGGTCGGTTTGGTCCTTACGTGCGGTACGACGGAACTTTTGTATCGTTGAAGGCTGCGGACGGAGACGACCCGTACACCGTGACCCTAGCACGAGCGATTGAATTGATTGTTACCAAGAAGGCAGCTGATGCCAAAGCCCTGATCAAGGTCTTTGACGAAGACGAAACCGTTCGAATCTTGGAGGGCCGATTCGGACCGTACATCAAGGCCGGCAAGAAGAACGTCAACATTCCGAAGACGGAAGACCCGAGTTCAATCACGTGGGAACGCGCCCAAGAGTTGATTGAAGAAGCAGCCAAGCGTCCGAAAGGCCGCCGACGCAAAAGCTGAGCAGAATATCACCGATTCAGTGTCAGCAACCTTTCCGGTTTTCAGCGCTACCGCCGCTGTAATCTGCGAAATTGCCTTCCATGTTGGATGGCATCTACGACCTGTTTGAATCGGTAACCACCCCGCATTACAGCAATGCGGAAGGTGCCCAGCGCATCGCCGAACTCATCGACGTTCACCAATTCGATCACCGTCCGGAATTGGAAGGCGCCCGCGTGGCCCTTTTCGGCGTAATGGATGGGCGAAAAAGCGGCGACAACGAAGGATGCAGTGAAGGGCCCGCTCGCATTCGGGAGGTACTGTACCGATTGACGCCGCATGCGCATTGGCAGACCACCATTGATCTCGGCGACCTCAGGCCCGGAGTTACGGAAGCCGACACGGCCGCTGCGGTGCAATCCGTCGTTGCCGAATTGACACAACAAGGCATCATTCCTGTCGTTCTCGGTGGCGGACAGGACTTAACCACGGCGCTTTACTTGGCGCTGCAGCCATTCGGCAAACCGATTCAATTGGTCACCCTCGATTCCCGACTGGATTTCGGTGCCGATCCTGACCAAGGCACGTCTCGTAACTTCATGAACGACATCATCCTGCACGAGCCAAACTACCTATTCAATTATACGAACGTCGGCCACCAAGGGTACCTCACCGACCCTGATACGCTGGAGTTGCTCGATAAGATGCAATTCGAGAGCATCCGGCTTGGCGAGATCATCCGAAATCCCGCGTTGATGGAGCCGATCCTCCGCGATGCCGACCTCATCTCCATTGACACATCGGTCATTCAGGGCTCAGACCACGTGGCCCATTCCGACGCAGGTCCCAACGGCATCGATGCCCGCACCATGTGCCAACTGGCCCGGTATGCAGGGATGAGCGACCAGATGAAAGCCATCGGCATTTTCGAACACAATCCCGACCTCGACAACCGCAACTTGGGCGCTCAACTCATCGGCCAAGTCGTGTGGCACGTACTCGATGGTATCTATGCTCAGAAATCCGATTATCCGAAGTGTAGACTGGACGAATACGCGCGCTACGTGGTTGACTTGAGCGACGTGGAACAGGCCGTGGTTTTCTACAAATCCAGCAAGAGCGATCGGTGGTGGATGGAAGTGCCATATCCCGGTCAAAAAACCGGTACCCACATTGTCGGTTGTGCCTATGAAGATTACCTCGAAGCAAGCGCGGGTAAGATGCCCGATCGGTGGTGGAAAACACTGCAAAAATTGAACTGAAACAAAGCGAAAGTGGGGCGATTTACGGCTCTGGAATTCACAAGTTTTAGAATTTCTCTATATTAGCGTTCTTGGGGGCTCTCTCTCGAGAAATAACCTGCTGTAAATCAACTAGTTAACATGACTCGACTTCTACTCCTCGCGAGCGCTTGTTCCTTAGCCCTGAGCACCCTGACAGCTCAGCAAGACCCACAGTTTACCCAGTGGTACATGGAGCCCGCTGCGTTCAACCCTGCCGTGGCGGGAAACAGCAATCTCACGTGCGTTTCCGGAACCTACCGCAACCAATGGGAAGGGTTGGATCGCGACCCAAACACGTCCATGTTGACGGCACACACCTATGTCGATCCTTTCAAAGGGGGCGTTTTGCTCTCCGTTTACCAAGACGCCCTCGGCCAAGAGGAAAACTTCATGGCGCGCTTGGGATATGCCTATCATATGGAACCGCTATCAAACGGAGCCATTATCAGTGCTGGCCTCTCGGCGACCATGTTCCAAAAGAAACTAGGCAACGACTGGATTGCTATTGACGACTATACACAGGACGCTGCGATTCCGAATAATGAAACATCATCGAGCACCATTGACCTTGACTTCGGTGTGTTCATTCGCAAGCCTGGTTCTTTCTACGCAGGCCTTTCCGCCACGCACTTGCTCGAACAGGAATTGACGGACTTGAGCATTCAACCCCGTCGGCACATCTACGCCATGGGCGGATACACGCACCCACTGGACGGTGATTACCTACTGCTCCGCACCAACCTGCTCGCTAAGACAGATCTCGCCGCGACCATCGCAGACATCAATGTCAACGTGCTGTGGAATCAAATGGTGTGGGGTGGTCTGAGCTGGCGCCCTGGGGATGCGGTCGCACCGACTGTCGGTTTTGAATATGCGATGGAGTCAAGTGATCGCACCAGCACATCCCAGCAAATATTCCGATTGGGATACAGCTACGATGCAACAACATCTGAACTAAGTAACTATTCCTCAGGTTCTCATGAGGTATTCTTGAGCTACTGCTTCAAGTTTGAAACCATCCCGGTGATGAACCGGTACGCCAACCCTCGTTTCCTCTAACGGAATACGAAACAGCAACAAATTGGAGTTATTACTCGTATATCCTATTTCAAGGATTAGCCTGCAAGCAACATGAAAAATATCCTTCTCATCCTCATTACGGCTGCTGCGTTGTTCAGCTGCACTGCCGGACCCCAAGGCGAATTGGTTGGAGTTTATCCCCGTGAACAATGGATTCAAGTGAATCCGTACGGCATGAACTACATCCACCTCGGCTCCTACACCATGGGCCCGAGTGACCAAGATGTTCCTTTCGCCATGAACACGCGATCGAAGACGGTAACCATGCCGGCCTTTTACATCGACGTTCACGAAATTTCAAATAACGAATACCGCCAATTCTGTGAATGGGTCAAGGACTCGTTGTACCGCAACACGCTCGCTGAAGACGATAACGAAGATTACTTCTTCGCTGAGACCGAAGACGGAATCGAACTGGACCGTTTCATCGACAAAGGGTACATTCTCAACTGGGAGACGCCCATCGATTGGGAAGACGAGGACATCTTTGATTTGCTGTATGACGAGTACTTTTTGCAAGGCTCTGACCAGTACTACAACCGCCGTCAATATGACACGCGAAAGCTGAACTACCGCTACTGGTGGCTAAACTTTGATGCTGCGGCGAGTAAAGAAAGCCGAGATTCCGAATACAGCGAGACCAATAGCTTAAACCAGCTGCATTCGGTCCGAGGCCATAGCGACCGTTCGCAATTCGTCGTGGAAGAGGCCATCAACATCTACCCCGACACCCTCGTTTGGGTACGTGACTTCACTTATGGTTTCAACGAGCCGTTGGCGGACTACTTCTGGCACCCAGCCTATGATAATTACCCAGTAGTGGGCGTTACCTGGAGCCAAGCAAAAGCATTCAACGCGTGGAGAACACAATTGATGAACAACTGGCGCAACAGCAACGGCCAATCGGACGTTCAGCGTTTCCGTTTACCTACAGAAGCGGAATGGGAATACGCAGCTCGCGGTGGTCTTGAATTGAGCCCCTTCCCATGGGGTGGTCCTTACATGCGAAATGCGCAAGGTTGTCCGTTGGCCAACTTCAAGCCGATGCGCGGTGACTACGTGGAAGACGGCGGAGCGTACACCGTAGACATTTCGAGCTACAGCCCGAACGATTACGGATTGTACAATATGGCAGGCAATGTGGCTGAATGGACCAGCACTGCTTACGATGAAACTGTGTACGAGTTCTCTCACGAGCTCAGCCCAGAATACACATACCACGCCAAGGTTACAGACCCCCCTGCCCTCCACCGCAAGGTAACCCGCGGCGGTTCGTGGAAGGACATTGGATACTACTGCCAGACCGGTACGCGTTCATTCGAGTACCGAGATACAAGCAAGGCATACATCGGCTTCCGGAGTGTAATGTCGTACATGGGACGTGGCAAGAGCGGCGACCCGGAAGAATGGAATTAATTCAAACCGGTGACTCAGCACCGCTTTGAACTGCGAGAAATAAAATTGAAACCAAAAGCAAGTATAAAATGAAACCAGGAAGTAAAGGCTGGAAAAACCTGATGGCGAAGATGTACGGTATTGGTGCCGCCATCGTAATTATTGGAGCAATGTTCAAGATCAACCACTATCCCGGCGCGTCCGAGATGCTGGTGGTTGGATTGTCTACAGAGGCGATCATCTTCTTCTTCTCTGCATTTGAACCTCCACACGAAGATCCAGACTGGTCACTGGTTTATCCCGAATTAGCAATCCCTGCGGACGGTCCAAAGCCTCCCACCCGCCAGCTTGATGATATGCTGGCCAAGGCCAACATCGACGAGGAACTCATCAGCAACTTGGGTGATGGCATGCGCCATTTGGGCGAACAAGCCGCCAAGATGGGCAAAGCTGCTGACGTAGGTGCCGCAGCGCAGAATTATTCTGATTCGTTGGAAGAAGCAACGAACCAAGTGAAGGCATTGTCCGGAACATACACCCAAGTGAGCGAATCACTCAACGGCTTAAAGGACGCCAATGAAATGGGGGAATCTGTAGGTGCTGCGATGCAGCAGATGAGCACCAACCTTGGCTCATTGAACGAAATGTACGCCGGCCAATTGAAGCAATTGGAAGTAAACAGCCAGCTGTACAGCAGCATGGGTGAACTCGTTAAGAATTTGAGCGACTCTGTCGAAGACACGAAAGCGTACAAGGAGAACATCGCCGACCTCGCCAAGAATTTATCTTCACTGAACACGGTTTACGCGAATATGCTCAACGCCATGGGCAAATAAGTCCTGAAGTTTTATCCGATTGAACAGATAAATCATGGCAGGAGCTAAAGAAACACCCAGGCAGAAGATGATCGGGATGATGTACCTCGTCCTGACAGCACTTCTCGCACTGAACATTTCGAAGGAGGTCCTTAATGGTTTTGTGAAGGTGGAAAATAGCCTGCGCACCACGCAAGGCACGTTGAACGCAAAAGTCAACGAAACCAGCACGGAACTCGAGACCAAGTACCTTCAGAACCAAGAGAAGGTCAAGCCCTTCTACGACAAGGCCCAACAGGTCAATGCCTCTTCAGCCGAGTTAATCTCGTACATCACGGAGATGAAGGCGCGCATCATGGCTGCCTCTTCCGGAGACTACGATGATGCAGGCGAACTTGCCGTTGGCAATTACATCGGTAAGGATGAGAATGGGATGGATACGGTAATGAATTTGGCTTTGATTCCCATCAAAGACGAATACCAGAACCTGACCACCTTCGTGGGCATGGCTGAGCCTAAAGAACCCCTCGAAGGACCTTGGACGGCAGTCGAGTTGAAACAAAAACTCGAAGCCTTCAGCAGCCAGTTGAAAAACACCAGCGTGGTGGACAATCAAGGCACGCGCCGCGATCTTCCTCAATACTTGAAGGACCAGATTGACGAGACGTTCGCTTTCCCGTCCGAAATTCAGGAAGGTGAAGAAGTGAGCTGGGAGCACGCTAACTTCTACCATGTCCCGTTGGCAGCGGTCATGCCGCTGATGACCAAAATGACACTGGACATTCAAGACATCCAAGACGACATCCTGTCTTGGTTGCTGGGCTCTGTAGACGCGAAGTCTTACAAGTTCACCAACTTGATGCCGCTTGTCGTACCTGAGAGCAATTACGTTCTACGGGGGGATTCATTCCGCGCAGACGTCTTGCTCGCTGCGTTTGACGGGACCAACCCCCCGGACATTTATGTAGATTCTAAGAAGTGGAACGAACGCGATTCGTCGCTTTTGGAATACGAGAACATCGATGCCTTGCCCATTGGTACCGATGGCCTCGGAAAGCTGCGCATCTCG
>CALGDB010000133.1 GCA_937884175.1 uncultured Flavobacteriales bacterium | reverse complement strand
GCTGCACACGGTGCATGAACTGCTCAAGTTGTACTTGTGCGGTTTGCGGTGCCGGGGGTGAGGTGGGAGTATCGAACATTGTGCAGGGTTCATGACAAACTTACGGATTGCGGGCGCTAAATCATAGGCGTTGACGTTGGGTTCCTATGTTAGTTTTGCAGCCCTCATGTTGATGAACGTTCAAAACCTCCGTTTTCGTTTGTGGATGGCCTTCTTCCTCGCTCTAGGAGCCGCGGGAATGACGGAGCGCGCACAAGCGCAGCACGCTCGGAAAGGATGGCACGGGCAACGCGATGGGTTGATTGCGCCGCTGAACATTCCGTTGGTTTTGGCGGGAAATTTTGGCGAGTTGAGGGAAAATCACTTCCACACCGGTCTGGATTTTAAGACCGAGGGACGGGAGGGGTTGCCCGTTATTGCGGCGCATGATGGCGTCATTGCGCGGGTCAAGGTTTCTCCATTCGGCTATGGCCGAGCGCTTTATCTGTCGGGGCCAACCGGCATTACAACGGTGTATGCGCACCTTCAGCGGTTTGCTCCGAATGTTGAGCAATGGACGCGCGAACGGCAATACGAACGCGAGAAATTTATAGTGGACGAGGCGCCGGAGCGCCCGTTCGCATTTCAACAAGGTGACACCCTCGGCTGGTCGGGGAATTCAGGTGGCAGTTCGGGCCCGCACCTGCACTTCGAAGTGCGCGAGACCGCAACGCAGCGTCCGGTAAACCCGCTATTCTGGGGGTTTGAGGTTCCCGATTCGGTGGCACCGGAATTGTCCGGGTTGTGGGTGCTACCCACAGGAAGCAGCCGCGTCAACGGCAGTTCCCGTCCTCAGCTCATTTCGCCGGCAGCGAGAACGATACGCATTGCGGGCGAGGCGCGCTTTGGCATCGAGGCGCTGGATCGGCTGGACGGCGCTCGCAACCGCTGTGGCATTTACCGCGCAGAGTTGTGGATCAACGACGAGCGCTTGCATGCTTGGGAGTTGGATACGTTGGATTTT
>CALGDB010000132.1 GCA_937884175.1 uncultured Flavobacteriales bacterium | reverse complement strand
CGGGTGATGCGGCTCCGCAAAAGACATGGCAAGCTACCACAGCCGGCACCTATGTACATTTCGATGGCAACGACCGCATCGAGGTAGCGGTAGAGGAAATCAACGCCATTGAGGATGCCGTAACAGTTGAGTTTTGGTCCCGCGGGACGCCTGAATTCCAGCCGGAGAACAACTCGATTTGTGAAGGCATGAACGCCAGCAACCAGCGCGAAATCAACATTCACCTGCCTTGGTCGAACGGCCGCATCTACTGGGATGCCGGGGGGCAAGGAGGTTATGACCGCATTGATCAAGCGGCCAGCGCCAACCAGTATGAAGGCGAATGGCACCACTGGGCCTTCACCAAAGACGTCGTGACGGAGACCATGGCCATTTTCTTCGACGGAGCTTTGTGGCACTTGGGTACCGACAAAGACAACTTGTTCGGAGAAATGGTGCGTTTTCACATCGGATGCAATGGAAACGGCGGCAACGACTACCGAGGAGACGTCGATGAATTCCGCATGTGGAATGCGGCATTGACGCCGACCACGGTAGCCGCATACTTTAATCGTTCCCTTGACGAATCTCATCCTAATGCGAGCGACTTGTTAATCGACCTCTCGATGGACAACAACCCGGTTTTCCATGCCATCGGTGATGGAGTAACCCATTTCTCACATGGCAATGCCGGTGCACGTTCGTATGCGGCGAATGAGGCATTTTGGCACCCCGGTGAGATGCCACAAAGTGTACGTCCGGGGCTGATTTGGTGGTCGGGTGGTGATGCGGTTTTCGCGGACCCTGTGGTCGTGGACCACGTGGAAGCCATTCCGGCAACCAGCATTGCGGAGTGGGCGGTTCAAGGCAACGCTGTTTCGTGGGAATCATTGGACTATGGATGGCCGGCCGAAACCATTCGCACGACCCGCACTCCTGAGGGCGAGGTGCTCGCGACGTATCCGCTTGAGGGCGAGGCTACGGCATTCTTCAACGACACCTTAACGTATTTCTCTGTGCCTTTCGAGGTGGTTGATCGCTATGAATTGGCCCGGTACATTACCCCGTATGGCATTGGACTGACGTTGGACGATGACGGCTGGACCTGGATTTTTGATGTATCCGATTATGTGCACCTCTTGCGCGACAGTGTCGAACTGCAGGCGGGCAACTGGCAAGAGCTGTTGGACATGAAATTCGCATTCATTCACGGGACCCCACCACGGGAGGTGAAGCGCATGGACGCCTTTTGGAAAGGCCAATACGCCCTCTCGACATTTGATGGCAATGTGATCGATCACGCATTCACCCCTGAAGATGGTGAGTCGATGTTCCGGCTGAAAACCCGCGCGAGTGGGCACGGTTTCGGTTCTGGAAACAATTGTGCTGAGTTTTGCTACAACACGCACGCCGTGAAGGTCAATGGCG
>CALGDB010000131.1 GCA_937884175.1 uncultured Flavobacteriales bacterium | reverse complement strand
TCAAAGCATTCGGCTCTGCGATGTTGATGTCGCCGAGCATGGCAAATGAAGCCGTCACGCCACCGGTTGTCGGGTCCGTGAGAATGGAGATGTATGGCAAGCCAGCTTTGGCGAGCAAGGAGAGTTTCGCACTTGTTTTAGCCATTTGCATCAGGCTCAATCCCGCTTCCATCATCCGAGCACCACCAGACTTGCTAATGCAGATGAATGGGCACCCTTTCTTAAGCGCCAAGTCAATTCCACGTGCAATCTTTTCACCCACAACACTGCCCATGGAACCACCAATGAATTGGAAATCCATGCAACTGATCACCACCGGAATGCCATCCAAGTCGCCGGATGCGGTGCGCAAAGCATCCTGTAGCCCCGTTTTCTTTTTGGCTGCCTCTAAGCGATCGATATAGGCTTTAGTGTCCTTGAATTCAAGCGGATCATCGCTTGTGATCTTGGGAGCCACTTCGCGGTATTTGCCCTCATCGAACAACACGTTGAAATACGTCTCGCTACCCACCCGATCGTGGTGTCCGCAATAGTCGCAAACACCCAAACGCTCAGCATGTTGCTGTGAAGTAATCACATTCTTGCAGCCCGGACATTGGTGCCAAGCCCCTTCAGGGATCTCTTTCTTCTCTGCACTCTTTGTCGTGATGCCGTCTTGAATCCGCTTAAACCAACCCATAATAGTCTGATTTGAATCCAAAGGTAAACGACTTCATGGAATCTGAATGCACTTGTTCAAAAAGGGTGACCAATTCCCAAATGAACCATGCCACGCGGCGAACCTTGACCAATCCACCGCTGCTCTTCGCCTCGAGCCGGGTCGTACAAGCGCAGCGCACCATCGAGCCGCAACAAGAAGAATTCGAAGTCAAAACGCAGCCCCAAGCCTGCGCCCCACGCCAAGGACCGCAACGAAAATTCGGCTTCCTGCGCCGGGGAGGAACTGCTAGTCTGGTGAATCCAAACGTTACCCACATCGGTGAACCAGGCCGCACCAAAAGCATCCGTCAATTCTTTCCGAAATTCCAAGCCCACATCCAATTGAACGTCACCAACCCCGGGTACGTATTCCACATTCAAAACTTCCTGCTGGGCAAACCCGGGACCCAAGTCGCGAACCGACCATCCCCGCACTCCATTCGCACCGCCGGCAAAGAACGCCCGATCAAACGGCAGCACATCTATATTGGCACCGACCTTGGCAATTCCCGCCTTGATGCGTCCGTGCAGCGAGCCCCATCCACCCCACATCCTACCGTACGTCCATTCGCCGTCACCGCGCACAAAGTGTGCGAACGGGATGCCGGCGAGCAGGTAGGCATCACCTTCGCCTTGACTAAGACCCAACGGAGCTGCAAGCGCGTACAACCCCATCCCCGTCCATTCTGCATCGAAGCGCCAACGACCGTTTGCAGTTCCATTATTCCATTTCGAACTCCAACCGAGCTTGGAGGCCATGGATGTGTAATCCACAAAGCGCCCTTCGAGTATGGGATTCGCTTGTTGCGCAAGCCATTCGGCAAACTGGGCGTCGGCGGTGATATTGGCGTATCGAAACTCTACCGGTGTCACCCTCAACTTGCTCTCTCGTTCAGGATTTTCCACGTATCGAAAACCAAAGGAGATCGTGGCCGCTTCTCGTGCATATTCCGGCCGCACCTCACGTCCCCAATTCAAGGTGAACTCCGTGCGGGCCTCGTTTGATGGCCGCAAGCGACCGAGGGACAGCGGCGGAATACCCAGCGTCGAATAGGTGCCCGCGATGGACCACGTGCCACTGTTTGGAACCAAAGCATCCCCAGTGTAACTGAAGGGCCGAGTCGAAATGATGCCACCTGTCAAAGCAAATTCCAACATATCGGCCTTACCGCGCACGTTATTGTTCCGGAAACCGATGCTTCCAATGGGACCATACCGGGCATCGCTTCGGATCATTTGAGCCTCAGCGGTCAAATCAATTCGTTGATTCAATTCGAGGTTGACCCCCACATCGTATAATACCTCCTCCCCAAGTCCCTCGCTTCGTAGTTTCCCGGGCATTTCCACACGGCTGACGCCCGGCACATTGGACAATCGCCTGTACGTTTCTTGCAGGACCCGCTCATTGAAGAGCATACCCGAATCAACTGCCAGCAAAAAGTCAACCACATCATCTGCAATGCAGGGCACCTTCCCATTTTCGCGCTCTTTGCACGACCAGTCAATCCTTCCGAACCGCGTCACTTCATGCGGAATGGGTGCGCCATTGGCCGTGTAATCAATAGGCAAAAGTTCCACTGTCACTGCCACTTTCTTGTCCTTAGACATCCCGAGCGTATCCGCCACGAATGCTACGTGGGAGGCTTGAACCGAAGGAAAACCGCTGTTTCGGAAAGAACTGGCCACGTTGCTCCTAATGGCCTCGAGCTTGCGCACATCGAAGGGCTTACCCACCAACTCAGCAGGTTCAAAGTCCAACTTACCCGTCTTCAGTCCACTCCCCTCGGTGACCCAACTGCAGGATTGTACGGTCCACACCTTGCCTAGGTCCAAGGCGTATGCCAATCGTGCGCGTTGCTTTTCCGTTGTATCAACCTGCAGCCTACACGCCACATCGAGGTAACCCATTTGCTGGGCAAGCGCAGCCAGATTGAGACGCGATCGTTCGGCGAGGTAAGCATCGTAGGTAACGGGCGGCTCCCCCATCCGATTCGCGAGCCACCAACGCCAGCCACCTTCGTCCTTCCCTTTTTCAAGCCGCTTCTGTTGTGTATTCTTAAGGGCTTCAGGGCTAACCATGAGGTGGATCTGCAGGGGCAACCGGATGCCGAATAAGCGGGTATTGGGCTGTTGCCGAAGCACCTCTTCAAATGTCCCTTCATTCGCGTGCTTGGTGCCGTCCGGCGCAGTGACTTCAACGCGTTCAAGAAACCTCTCCTCTTCCCCCAGACGACGAGTCGGAGAACAAGCAGAGAGCATAGCCAACGCGCATATCGCATAGCTTTGCAGCGCAAAACGCCCTTCGATGGACAAGATAACCCTCAACGCCATTCGCGCTCTGCGCAGGAAACCGGAACGCACCGAACAGGGACGATTTGTGGTCGAGGGCGACAAAAGCGTTGCTGAATTGGTCGAAAGCTCCATAGCGGTGGAACGAATGTACTACGTCTCCACCATGGAACACGCGGTGCCCGACTCCCATCAGCACGTGGCAGAGCAAATCTCTGTTAAGGACATGGGGCGGATTTCCCAAATGAACACGGCTCCCGGGTTGCTCGCCGTGGCTTCCATTCCCGAGCGCGCGCCTGAGGAGGTCGTTCGTGCGGTAGAGGGGTCGCCCATGACCCACGGACTCATCGCTTGCCGTCTGCAGGACCCCGGGAACTTGGGAACCCTCATTCGGTCCGCAGACTGGTTTGGATTCGGCGGTGTGTTCATTACCGAGGACACGGTCGATCCGTGGAATGCTAAAACCGTTCAGGCATCCATGGGTTCCATCTTTCGGATTCCTGTTATGGAAGCTCCGATGGATTTCTTGCACCAGCTTTCAGGGCATTTTCACCTCGAAATGCAGGGAACCCCTCATTCAACCATCCCGTGGACGAGCGGTTGGATATGGGTGGGGTCAGAGTCGCATGGCTTTGTAGGGGTCGACCTTCCCCCCTCATCTGTTCCCGTTCACATTCCGCGCATTGGAGCGGCTGAATCGCTGAACGCCGGTGTGGCATCTTCCATCATCTGTGCGGAAGTTGCCCGTATGAAAACCGGAGCGTAATGGACCAACCGCGTTAGGCCATTACCGAGGCTGCCTTGTCAGCGAACACCGCATTGATCAGTGGATTCATGGTGATTTCGCACCACTTCAAGCGTACCGCCGCATCGCTGGCATTCAAATCGGTGAGGGAACCGGCAATTGCGCCGATGCGTTTTTCGCAGGCTTCACTCACTTCAGCATCGACGGTTTCGGGGTTCCACTCGTCCGGCCAATTCGTTCCACGACTACCGGTGAGGCGCATCCACTCCGCTGCCGCCCAATGCTGACAGGGCCACGTCTTCATGGATTCGTGTAAAACTTGGTCCACCTTCGCAGCCAAGTGGGCAGCGGGACGAACGCCCTCCGGCGGCTTCTCCCATGCGACAGGGTCACAAAAGGCAACGTGAATCCTGCCTTTCCAGCCGAATAACCCTTGCTTCATGCTTCGCTCATCCTCTCCCGATGTTTTAGCGTATTCCCCATCGTTCCCATCCCGGATCAACAGCTCGCGCACTTTCATACCGTCGCACGGGTCCCACTCGTAACTTAAACTGATCGGCTGGACTTTCAGGCGGTTCCATCTCTCGCCATCCTCACTGTTTAAGAGCATTCGAATCAAGGCGGGAGACGTTCGGTCATCCCCATTTTTCGCCCGGCCTTCGCGCTGAGCCAACCATACGGAACCGTTTTGCTCGGTGATGACATGGCGCACATAATCGGCCACTTCTGCACTGGCCATCAACTGTTCGCGCGGTGTGCCGCCTCGGCGTACGATAAAGCTCTTGTTCAGTCGGACCAGTTTCTCCACCCACTCCGTTTGCAGCAGGTTGCTGCCAATGCCGATTTGGGTAGTCGACTCCCCCCGAGAAAGGAGGGCCATATTGATGAGCGAAGGATCTAAGACGATGTCTCGGTGGTTCGAAATGAACAGGGCGCCGTGGCCTTCGAAGCCTGACGCATAGGATACAGACACATCTTCAGCTGTTCGCTGAAGCAGCATGTCGACAAAAACACGGGAGAAGTTTTCTTGGAAGGCCTCCACACTGCTCAGCCCTTCGATACCCTGCATCAATGCCGCTGCTTTTTCATTGCCGATGAACGGACCCAGTTGGGATTCCCAATCGAGCGCCCCGACCAAGCACGCAATAGCTTCAGGAACTTCTTGGTCCAAATACGGTCGCATATGCGCAAAAGAATCCTCCATCTTCCGCCACGAATTTAGGTAACCTAAATTTGTCCTATGCGATTTGACGACCTCAAACTGACTCGGCAGTTCTTAAATGCCATTGAAGACGCGGGGTATGAAAACGCCACGCCTATCCAACAAAAGGCCATTCCGCCGCTGCGGGCTGGGCAGGATGTAATTGGGATTGCGCAAACCGGCACGGGTAAGACCGCAGCATTTTTGCTTCCGTTGCTGCAGACATTGAAATACGCTCAAGGCGAGGCGCCGAGGGGGCTCGTTTTGGCACCCACCAAAGAATTGGTCGTCCAAATCCACCAAGAGGCTCTGAAATTTGCCAGATACACCGACTTGCGGATTGTGGCATTCTATGGCGGCGTGGGGCCCAAAAGGCAAATCGAAGAAATCGCAGACGGCGTGGATTTGATCGTTACAACACCGGGGCGGTTTTTGGAAATCTATTCCCGCGGCCACGTGGAGACGAAAAAGCTGAAGCACATCGTCCTCGACGAAGCGGACCGCATGATGGATATGGGCTTCATGCCGCAAATCCGCCAAATTCAAGAAGTCATTCCCACCAAGCGACAGAACATCCTGTTTTCCGCCACGTTCCCCCCGCGTGTGGAGCGACTCGCCGATGAGTTTTTGCTCTGGCCCACACGTATCGAGGTCACCCCAGAAAGCACTCCCGTATTGACCGTGACCCAGTACAAGTTGCTATTGCCCAACCTGCGCACCAAAATTGCATTCATTGAATGGTACGTGCGGGAGAAACTTGGTGATGACCGGTTGTTGATATTCACTCGGCGCAAGGAAGAAGCCGAAAACCTATTCAAGTTCCTCGCTCGTTCGTTTGACAAAGGGGTACGCGCAGTACACAGCAACAAAGGACAAAATGCGCGCATCAATGCTATGCAAGACTTCAAGACGGGTGCGGTGCAAATCCTCATCGCCACGGATGTCGCGAGTCGCGGCATCGACGTTCCAGAAACTCAATGGGTCATCAACGCCTCGGTGCCAAGGGATCCCTACGACTATATACACCGCATCGGCAGAACGGGACGCGCATTCCGTGAAGGCTCGGCACTGACCTTAGTCGACCCTTCTGAAAAGTTCGCGTTGGAACGCATTGAGTCGCTTACCGGCGATTCCTTGTTGGACTTTCCAACAGTTCCTGAATTGGAAACATACGAAACCCCACGCCGGGAAAAACAGAACCAGGCGCGTGAAATTGACCGGGAAATGAAAAAGCGGGACCCCAACTACCAAGGTGCCTTCCACGAAAAGAAGCGCAAATCAGGAAAACGCCCGCGGCGCAAGTAATCCGCAGAAGCCTGAAGCTCTTCTTGAATATTCAGGCAGGAAAAGTACGAACTTTGTCCCATGCAAACAGGAACCTCCACCATAGGTGTTGTCGGCGCAGGCGCCATGGGCTCCGGCATCGCCCAGCTCGCAGCGCAAGCCGGTCATACCGTCGTTTTGGTTGATCAAAATGAATCAGCATTGGAGCGGAGTGCGGCCGCTTTGGCTAAAGTTGCTGAGCGTTTGGTGGAAAAAGGCAAATGGTCCGCTGCCGACAGCGAACGTATCCAATCTGCAATTGACCGCGCAATGGCCATCGAAAAGTTGGCAGCTTGCGATTGGGTAATTGAAGCCATCGTGGAGGACCTCGGCTTGAAGCAGTCACTTTTTCAATCCTTGGAAACAATCGTCGCACCTGACGTTGTTCTCGCCACCAACACCTCCTCACTGAGCGTGACCACCATTGCCGGAAAGCTGCAGCAACCGGAACGCTTTATGGGGCTGCACTTCTTCAACCCTGCCCCCTTGATGGCCTTGGTGGAAGTTGTTCCTGCCCTGCAAACAAACGCTGCACATGTAGACCGCGCAAAGGCCATGATGGACGCTTGGGGGAAATCTCCTGTGGTCACCAAAGACACACCTGGCTTCATCGTCAATCGGGTGGCGCGGCCCTTTTATGGGGAAGCGTTGCGGATTTTCGAGGAAGGATTGGCAACTCGGGAGACCATCGATGCGGCCATGCGTGATGCCGGTTTTCGAATGGGTCCGTTTGAATTGATGGACCTGATCGGTAACGACGTCAACTATGCCGTGTCATGCACGATTTTTGAGGCGTTTTACAACGATCCGCGGTACCGGCCGAGCTTGATTCAAAAACAACACGTCGATGCTGGTTGGCTCGGGCGCAAATCAGGCAAGGGCTATTACACGTATGGCGAAGGCCAAACGCCCCAAACAGCCAATAACGCATCCATTGATACCAAGCAATTTAATTGGATTGTCGAGCGCATTGTTGCCATGCTCATCAACGAAGCGGCGGACGCCTGTTACCTCAACATCGCTTCTCCTGCAGACTTGGAAACGGCCATGACCAGAGGCGTAAACTACCCCAAAGGCCTGCTCGCATGGTGCAACGAATGGGGCGCTAGAGCAACGTTAAACATCCTCGAGAGTTTGCAAATCCGCTACGGGGATGACCGCTACCGCCCTAGCCCTGTGCTGCGGGACCTAGCCGCGCAGAAAACAAGCTTCAGCCTTTAAGGCTCCACCGGCGGATGCTGTGAAAAGTGTGCGTCACCTGGTCGTCCCGTTCAATTCCTTTCGGTAGAAGGGAATCCACACGCACCTCTCCGGCCGCGTGAACAACGGTCATCGCATCGAGCAAAATACCGACGTGCACCACCTTTCCTGCGTCGTTTTGAAAAAACACCACGTCCCCCCGTTGCTGCAGGCCCCACGAAATGAACTGCCCCACCGTTGCTTGTTGGGACGCATCGCGTGGAACGTCCTGCCCTGTCAATTTCCAGGCCACTTGAACCAAACCTGAGCAGTCAACACCAGCGGCCGTTTTCCCACCCCACAGGTACGGAGCACCCATGAATAGCTCAGCCGCATCGACCGCATCTTCCGCCGCCTCCAAGGCTCTGCCCAAAGGTTCCACAGGTTCAAGTCCGTCGCCATTTAGGGACCAATGCCCTCCATCGCTGCGCCGGAGTCTGCTCCCGGCTGGGTAATACATCAAGGCACCATCATCGCGAAGCCATCCGGAAAACGGCGCTTGCAAAATGAACGTCGATCCGGAATCATCTGCTGGAGCCGCCCATTGCTTGCGGTCCACCCATCCTGTGTAGCCATCCGATTCCAATTGGATATGCACCCAGTCTTTCGTTCCGGTGTTCAGCACCACAGCCCGCTCTCCGGCCAATGCTTGCGTGCACAGTTCAGCACAGTCACTCTCATCGACCCGAACCGGACCGATAGGAACAACAAGCACGATGCGATCACCTTGCTGCATAAACGATTAGACCAATTCAACCATCAAAGCGGAAGCACCTCCGCCACCGTTGCAAATACCTGCACCACCTTTTTTCATATTGCGGGCACGCAGGGCGTGGATTAACGTCACCACGATGCGCGAACCGCTGGAACCGAGCGGGTGACCGAGCGAGACGGCACCACCGTTGACATTGACGATGGCTGCGTCGAGACCCAACAGGTCGACATTGACCAATCCGACAACAGAAAAGGCCTCATTCAATTCCCACAGGTCCACGTCATCGGAGTGCCAGCCAGCTTTATCCAATGCGCGGGGTACGGCCTTCGAGGGCGCAGTGGTGAACCATTCTGGGGCTTGGGCTGCATCGGCTGTGGAAGCTATGCGAGCAATGGGTGTCCAGCCGTTGGCTTGAACGGCTTCTTCCGATGCGAGGACCAAAGCGCTCGCTCCGTCGTTCAATGTAGAAGCGTTGGCCGCCGTAACAGTACCATCTTTCTGGAAGGCCGAGCGCAGGGTGCGGATCTTCTCCATTTTTACTTGGCTGAATTCCTGGTCGGTATCCACGTGGATCGGGTCGCCTTTACGTTGGGGAACCGCGACGGGAACCACTTCATCAGCGAATGCACCTTCGGCCCATGCTTTGGTCGAGCGGGTGTAGCTCTCGATGGCGAAGTCATCTTGGGCTTCTCGGCTGATGTTGTGCTCCTTGGCACAAAGCTCGGCGCAATTACCCATGTGGGTGGCATTGTAGACGTCGGTCAGACCATCCAGCAGCATCCCGTCTTTCATTTTGACATCGCCAAATTTGGCGCCAGTCCGAGCTTCAAAGTAATGTGGGACGCGGCTCATGTTTTCCATGCCTCCAGCGACTGCGACTTGAATGTCACCACTCGCGATAGCCTGTGCAGCCAATGCAATGGACTTCATGCCACTGGAACACACCTTGTTGATGGTGGTGCAAGGTACGTCGTTCGGGATGCCTGCTGCCATCGACGCTTGGCGCGCGGGCGCTTGGCCCAGTCCCGCTTGCAGTACGTTGCCCATGAACACCTCTTCCACTCGGTCAGCTGCCACTCCGCCTTTTTTCAATGCGCCACGGATTGCGGCAGCACCAAGTTCCGTCGCCGACACAGAGGACAAGGATCCTAAAAAACTTCCCATCGGTGTTCGCACCGCGGAAACAACGTAAACTGTTTTGCTCATTGTCATTGAATTTCGGCAAATTTAACGGCTTTTGGCTGCCCGGAGGGCGACTAGCGCAGTGTTTGGCACGGTGATTGGATTTCCCGAACAACAAGCACATGAGCTTATGCATCAGGTGAATTTGGTTTAGGTTAAGCAAAGCACTGGGAAACGTCTCGGTGCTTTGTTCTTTTTACATGGCATTCAACGAGTTAGCGATAATGGACTCAAAAACCCGGGCAGAATTGCAACCATTTTCCGCGTTATGCCGTACCAAAAAAACGATTCTTACAACACGTTCTCATGTCCATCACAGGTATCCCCATTATGCACTCACCAAGCGCACTCGAGCAATACAAAACGCTCATTCGCCACGTGCATGAGGAGCCGGTCATGATCCGGAGAGCGATGCGAATCGCCTTCCGCAATTTGAACCCGAAGGAGTCCATTGAACTCAGGGATTGGCTCGAAAACAGGTACCAACTTTAACAAAACACTTCACTTAGAAAAGCACTCTTATCGGTGCTTTTTTTGTTTCCTATCTGACTGACGTTCGCGCTGCTCGCCCTCCCGCTGCTTCCGCTTCCAATGGGGTTCGGCCTTGGGGCCCTTGCCTCCTTTCATGAGGTTGAGAAAGGGCTGCGGTACACGGGACTTAACATTGATCACCTGCCCGTCGGGCCCGACCAAATCCACCCCAAACAAGTGTAAGCCACTGCGGCCAAGCGGATCCGGCATCTCCTTGCCCTTTCCGATCAAGAGGCACTGCTGGCGGCGGAGGCCACTCATCAGCAAAGGCACATGCTCAAAACCCGCTTCCATCTTCAACAGGGTATGCGCTGGAGTAGCACGCATGGTTCGGTAGGCGAATTCGTATTTCGTTCGCTTTTTCCTCCCCTCTTCCTGACCGAAGCAGAATAGGATGTCGTCTGCAGGCAAGTGGCCTTCCACCAACACATACATGCGGCGCTGGAAGCGCTGCCATTGGTCTTGAAGGTGCTTCCTCCAAAAGAGATTCTTGGCAATGACACTGATGCCTGACGACTCCTTCTCAATTCGATTGACAAATTGAATGCACTCGCATTTGGGTCGCGCCTTGGTCATCCACAGCTTCATGGCCGTGAACGAAGTCTTCACCTGCGGCTTGGGAGAGGCAAACACCATACCTGCTGGCTTGATGTACGCCAAGATGTTCTCGTCCTCGTACACCACTTCATAAGGCGCTTTTGAGGCCTTGGCCCGATCGGAGGCACTGCCGCCCAAGTCAAAATCTTTGACGCTTTTGCGGGCGGCAAGCGACTGCCAGGTGACCGTCTGGCCTGCCTTCAATTCAGCAGAGGGAATCTTGAGTACGTCGCCATCAACGGTGACAACTCCGGCCTTGATGGCCGTGCGGGCGCGGGTACGCGTGGCGTACTGCCCGTGTTCCATCAAAAAATCCAGCAACGGCGCATCCGCCTCGACCTGCTTGCTTTCCATGGCGCGAAGGTACTGACTCCCGTGCCTTGGCCGACCGGGACCGAAAAAGAAGGATTAAGCTTCTGCTTCGGTTGAGGAACTCATGGTGTGGAAGACATTCTGTACGTCATCATCTTCCTCCAATCGCTCAATCAGTTTTTCGACTTCGGCTGTGGCCTCGAGGTCCAATTCTTTGGTGATATTTGGCACGCGTTCGAGGCCTGATTCCACAATCTCCATTCCATCCGCTTCCAATTTAGTCTGCAGTTGACCGAAGGATTCAAACGTACCCGTGATGACCAAGGCATCCTCGTCCGCACTCACCTCTTCTGCGCCGTAGTCAATCAATTCCAATTCCAATTC